>DAORCZ010000942.1:0-3630 GCA_035345735.1 Pseudomonadota bacterium
GTATCGACCGGCAGCGTGTCGGTGATGACAACACCGGCCGCATCGCTCGGCCCCCGCGCATCGTCGACAAGAACGCCTGGAACCCCATCCACATCACAGACCACGAGCTGCGCAATGCCATCCTCGACCGACGCTGGGAGACGCCTCCCGATCGCTACGTCGTGGCCTTGGTGCGCGTCGAAAAGGAACTTGGGCCTGGCCGGTTTGCCATGCTGTCGCGCTACTGGCAGGACCCGTTCCTGCTCGAAGTACCGGCCGGCTTGCCACGAGTCGAGCTGCTCAAGGCCGGCGAGTTCGTCTGGATCATCCTCGGCAAGCCCCGCTTCGATCGCGAGCAGGGGAAGCTGGTCCTCGTCGCGGCCGACATCGAGCTGCGCTATCTCGTGGATAGCTAAGGTCATTTGCCGCATCGGGGACAGCATCGGAACCTCGGCTCGCGGCTTGCCGTCAAAGACGTCGCTCTCCATCACCCCATCGCAATAGCCAATAAGGAGTGTGCATGATGCGTTCGCGATTCTTCCTTCCCTCGACGTTGCTTGCGGTCTCCCCTGCTGCCGCGCTTGGTGTCGTCCTTTCGCTGGGTGTCGTCAGCGTCGATTGTGGCAAGTCGCCGCCGCAGTATCTCGACGGCGTGACCTATCCGGAGTCGACGTACAAGCCGGGCATGACCTACTACAAAGACGTCCTGCCCATCACGCAGAGCGCCTGCCAGAGCTGCCACACCACCGGCGGCATCGGCCCGTTTCCGCTTCTGACCTATGCCGACGCGCAGGCCCACCACGCGCAGATGTCGGGGTCGGTGCAGTCGCGCTCGATGCCCCCGTGGATGCCCTCGCAGAACTGCCAGAGCTTCAAGGGTGCACGCACGCTGACCCAGGATCAGATCGACACCATCTTTTCCTGGTCGAAAGACAACGCGCCCGAGGGCAACCCGGCCGATGCTCCGGCGCCGCCGCCCAACAACACCCCAACGCTGACTGGCGCCACGACCGACCTCGATATCGGCGGCGACTACACCCCGGTAACCACCGACGACTATCGCTGCTTCGTCATGGACCCGAAGCTAGCGGCCGACACCGACCTCGTGGCCTACGACTTCGTGCCCGGCGTGCGCGCTGAAGTGCACCATGTGCTGGTCTATTCGGGCTCGCTAGCCGAGATGCAGGGCAAAGATCAGGCAGGTCCGGGCGTGGGCTACACCTGCTACGGCGGCCCGGCGATCACCTCGCCGCAGCTTGTCGCGGCGTGGGTGCCTGGCTCGGGAGCCACGATCTTCCCGACGGGAACGGGCATCCCGCTCAAGGCCGGGGCGGGCCTGGTGATGCAAATCCACTACAACACGCTCAACGGCGCGTCTCCCGATCGCTCGAAGCTGCGGCTGCAGTATTCGACGGCGCGTGTGCCGCGACCGGCGATCCTGACCTCGCTCTCGCAGACCCAGTTCAGCATCCCCGCCGGAGCCCAGGGCTACAGCGCCAGCAACACGCTGACCACGCCCAACAACCTGACGCTGTGGGGTCTCGCGCCGCACATGCACACGCTCGGTCGTCGCGCCCAGATCGCCGCGCAGGCACCCGACAACAGCAGCCAGTGCCTGATCGACATCCCGGCCTGGGACTTCCACTGGCAGCAGCTGTACATGTACAACACAGCGACGGGGATCAGCCTGGCCAAGGGCACCAAGATCACGCTGACCTGCACCTGGGATAACCCTACCGGCAGTGCGATCCGCTGGGGCGAAGCGACCACCGACGAGATGTGCATCAACTACTTCTACGTCACGCAGTAGTCGCCCTCGCGCAGTCGGACAGCACTCCGCTGCGTCCCGTCTAGTTCAGCGCCGCCGACTTTTGCACGGCGTGCAAGAATTCTCCCCCATCCAGCACGGCCCGCGCCGCCGCGATGTCGCGATAAAGCGGCCGATCTTCTTCGAGCACTGGCACGCTCTGGCGTAGGACGCGATAGCCCGCCTGCAGTGCCAAGTTGGGCTGCAGCGGCAGCCGCAGGTGCAGCCCCTGCCCCGCGCACAGCAGCTCGATGGCCAGCACATTGCGTACGTTGTCGACCACCCGCTGCAGCTTGTCGGCCGCGTGCACGCCCATCGACACGTGATCCTCGCGCCCGGCCGAGGTCGGAATGCTGTCGACGCTTGCCGGGTGAGCCAGGATCTTGTTGTCCGAGACCAGGGCCGCGGCCGTCACATGCGCCATCATGAAGCCGGAATTCAGCCCCGACGAGGGCGTCAAGAAAGCGGGCAGCCCCGACGAGGTATGCGGGTTCATCAGCTGCTCGATGCGGCGCTCTGCGATGCTGGCCAGTTCGGCGGTGGCGATAGCGGCAAAGTCGAGCGCAAGCGCCACCGGCTGACCGTGAAAATTGCCCCCCGAGATAATCGCTTCCGGCTCGTCGGCACTGAGGGCAGGAAAGATCAGCGGGTTGTCGGTGGCGCTCGCCATCTCGCGCAGGAGGACGGTCTCGGCGTACTGCAGCGCGTCGCGGCTGGCGCCATGGACCTGCGGCATGCAGCGCAGCGAATAGGCGTCCTGGACCTTGGCACAGCCGCGGTGCGATTCCACGATGGCGCTATCAGCCAGCAGCCGACGCAGGTTGGCGGCACTCGCCGCTTGCCCAGGATGCGGGCGCACAGCCTGAATACGAGCGTCAAAAGCCCGTGGCGTGCCGAGCAGCGCCTCCAGCGACATGGCTCCAGTGATGTCGGCCAGCTGGCAGGCCTGCAGCGCATCGTGCACCGCCAAGGCGCCGATCGCCGTCATGCACTGCGTGCCGTTGACCAAGGCCAGACCCTCGCGAGCGCTGAGCTCAACGGTGCTAAGTCCGTGTCGCGCCAGAGCCGTCGCGGCGGGCTCGGTTCGGCTGCTGCCCGAGTCGTCACCAGCGACCTCGCCTTCTCCGATCAGCGCGAGAGCCAAGTGTGCGAGGGGCGCCAGATCGCCGGAAGCACCCACCGATCCGCGCGAAGGCACCACGGGATGGATGCCGCGATTGAGGAAGTCGCAGAGCCTCTCGACGATCACCGGCCGCACGCCGCTGTGTCCGCGACTTAGCGTGACGGCTCGCAAGAGCAGCATCGCGCGCACGACTTCACTGGCCAAGGCCGGTCCAACCCCAACGGCATGCGAGCGAATCAGGTTGCGCTGCAGGGCCGCGATTTCGCGCGCTGAGATCCGCACATCCGCGAGAAAGCCAAAGCCGGTGTTGACGCCATAGACGCTCGGTGCCGCGTCGCCGGCCGCCACGATCTGGTCAATCACGGCGCGAGCGCGGGCAATCCGGGACTCGGCCTGCGGACTGAGGAGGACGGGGCGGCGGCGGCGCGCGACCTCGACCACCTCGGACAAGGAGAGCTCATCTTCGCCAATTCGAAACGGCTGCATGGGGTGCTTGCATATCACAGGAAGCCCCCGGCCCCGCCTCCCGTAGCCGATCCGCTATGCGGGGCAGACTCGCGGCCGAGGGCCCCGGCGACTAGTAGGGACGCTGGCCATTGAAGTTGCCTGGCGGGTCGTAGTTGCAGACCCAGAACGTCCAGCGACCACCATTAAAGGAGCCAAACGGCGAGCCCGTCGTGCACTGCTTGACGCCGCAGCCCAGACGCAGCGACTTGGCCCA
>DAORCZ010000943.1:0-3617 GCA_035345735.1 Pseudomonadota bacterium
TGGACGCCACGCATGTCTATTTCCTGCTGGAGACTCCCGGCAGCGGCAAATACAGCCTGGCCCGGCTCAGCAAAGCGGGTGGTCTGCCCGAGAGCATCGGCCCCGTTGTCAACGCCAACGCCCGGCTCGCACTGTCCGACACTCACGTCTATTTCTTCCGCCAGGCCAGCCTGACGCAGGACCTTTTGGCCAAGGTCGCAAAGAGCGGCGGCGAGCCCGAGACCGTCGATGGCGCGGGACATAGCACTGGCTATCTCAGCGTCGCGGGCGGCGATGTCTACTTCACCGACATCAACACGGTGTATCGCGTCACCAAGTAAGCGGCGCCCGCGTTCGCCAATCCTGCTAGGCTGCCGCCGTGAACGACAAGCAACGAGCCGAGTACCGCGACAAGCTGCAGGCCATGCGCGACGAGATCATCTCGTCGGGGCCGAAAAAAATTGAGCCCAACCGGCAGGATGCTTCGACGGTGGGGGTGGCGGACGAGGATGCGCAGGCGCTGTCGGAGATGATGCAGACCCTGGCCTCGCAGCAGAACAAGAAGCAGGCCGAGGCGGTGCAGAAGATCGACCAGGCGCTGCGCAAGATCGAGAGCGATCCCGAGGAGTTTGGCGTCTGCGAAGAGTGCGGCGACGACATCTCGGACAAGCGGCTGGCGTTTATGCCCTACGCCACGCTGTGCATCGAGTGCCAAGCAGCCCAGGACCCCAAGCGCGGCGAGCGCCGACGCCACGCCGGCGACTTCAAGTAGAGGGGAGTGGCGCGATGCGCTGCAGCTCGATCATCGAGTGGGCCTGCGCCGGGGCGGCAAACAGCACGCGCGTCGCCTTCCAGGTCTCGCGAAAGAGCGTGCTGTTGCGATAGTGGGCGAGCGCCTCGCTGCTCTCCCAGACGCTGTAGGTGAAGAGCACGTTCGCCTGTTCGTCGTCGCGCAGGAGGTAGAGATCGCGACAGCCGGGGAAGCTGCGGATGCGCCCCTTGACGGTCTCGAAGAGTCGCAGGAAGGGCTCGACCTCTTCCGGGCGGAACTCCATGCGAACGATGCGGATGAGCGGCTTGGCCTCGCTTAGCGACATTGCTGCTGCACCCGGCGGCCGCTTTCCTGCATCCGCGCATCGCTGTCATTGGCCAGCGCCTTGGCCACCACGTCCTTGAGCCGGCGCAGCACTTTGGGCGGTAGCTCTTCCCGACGGCCAGCGACGGTCGGCCGACGCGAGCAGATGCCGGCGATGGCCCCCAGGGCCAGCTGACGCAGGCTGGCCGGCGCATCGGTCGAGGTGGTGTCGATCAGCACGTCGAGGTCGGCGAGATCCCCCGACTCGGCGAAGCCACGCAGGCACTGCGCCAACGCCGCCGCATGCCGATCATCGGCCTCGGGGTCCCGCAAAAGATCGCTCAGGGCAGCGGCCGCGGCATGGTGGGCCTTCTCACGCTGCTCGGCAGGCAGGCTGCTCGATGCCAGCGCATGCCGAGCCAACAGGCCACAGGCCTGGCCGCGCAGCCCCGCCTTGGCTTCGGGATTCTCGGCCACTTGGACAAAGACATCGACCGCCATGCCATCCTCGCAGCGCGCGATCGCCGCCAGCGCCCGCCGCTGCAGTTCGACGTCGCGATCACCCAGCGCAGCCCGCAGGGCTTCGATGCGGGTAGGCGGAACACCCCCGCCGGCCTCGCGACATTGCGCCCCGCGGGCCTCGACGGCGGCCCGACGAACTCGCGGCCAGCTGTCGTGCTGCAGCGTGTCTTCGAGCATCGCCATCTCAGCTACGCTCAGCCGGCGCAGCGCCGACCCCGCTTGCCCCTCGCCCAGCGACAGACCCGCCAGGGTCGCAAGACGAACGCCGGCGTCGGGATCACGCAGGCCGTGCAGGCGCTCGCCATCGGCCGAGGCGCGGGGCAGGCGAACCCGCAACTGACTGGCGAGCTGGCGCAGAACGGGCTCGCCGGTGAGGGACGCAGCGGCAGTCAGCACACTGTGCACCGCCATCGTGTCTTGTCCCAGTCGCTCAAGGGCTTGCAGCAGGCGGTAGCGCAGCAGGAACGCCGTCGGTCCGAGCGGCGCTTGCGGATTTTCAGGAGCCGGCGGCCAGCTCTGCGCGATGCGGTCGGCAAGCTTTTGCGTGCGCGGCGAATCGGGGCAGCGCGCCTGCGCGCCCGACACGGCAGAGAGGACCAACGCAAGACCCGACAGGGCAGCCGGTTCGCTCGCCGACCCCGGCGCTGTGGCGGCCGCCAGTTGCGTATCCAGTGTTGCGAGGACGGCCAGCAACGCGGGCTCGCTGGGTAGAGTGCAGCTGGCGACCGTGCTGAGGGCCGCATGGACGCCGGGGGCCAGGGCGCGATCGGTCGTCGCTTCCGGCAGTCGCGCCAGCACTCCGGCGGCCGCTTCAGCGGGAGCGGTGGAAAAGACCAGCCCCGCCCATTGCGAAAGCGCCTGCCCACGCAGCGACGAGCGCAGGCTGCGATCGTCGCTGATTCGCTGCAGCAGCCGTGCCCCCACCCGCGGATAGCTGACCAGGCTGGCCAGGAACGTATTCGCCCCCTCATCGTTGCCTGACGAGCCGGATAGACGCCGCGTCACCACCTGCGCCAGCAAGGCATCAAGGGCGGTCGGCGCGGTCGCATTCAGCGGATCCCGCGTCGGTGCTTCCGCTTCCGCAAGCTGCAACAGCAAGTCATCGAGGCGGCGCAGCCCCTCGGGCCGGGCGCTGGCCGCACTACCTTGCGCCGTGGTCACGGCAGCCAGAACAGCCTGGCGTCCAGCGGCGTCTCGTCGAGCCCGCAGGAGCAGTGTTCGCGCCGCGCCCTCGCCCCGCGAACCTTCCGATCCCGCCACCTGCGCCGCGATGGCCGCCAGGCCCGCCGGACCATCCAGCTCGCTATAAATGGCGACATCGCCAATCGCGGCGTTGGGCGGTGCTGCTGCGATGACCAGCGACACGCAGTCGCCCGCGGCAGCGGCCGGCAAAAGCAGCCACTGCACGGGGGCCGCCCCCAGCTCAACTTGGAAGCGCTGCGCCTGGCCCAAGAGGACCAGCAGGCGGGTGGGCAACGGCTGCCCCCGGGCGGCCGCCACGCGAATGGCGCGCGGCGCGTGGCCCGTGCCATCCGCCACCGCAGTGACGAAGGCTCCGCGCAGCTGAGCCGTCGGGGGAGCCCATGCCGAAAGTGGGCTGTCGTCTTCGAGTTCGCGCGGCGGACCCAGCTGATCAGCCCGTGTCACATGAGCGGCGGCCGAGGCTGCCGTGAAACGATAGATACCGATTGCTGGGCTTGCATACTCAGCCGGCGGCGTAGCGCTCACGGTCAGCGCAGGCCAGTCCGGTGGACTTGCAGAGACGGGCAGCGTCGATTCGGGCGACGGTGCAAAGCCCGCGGGATCGTTGTAGCGCTCGACAAACAGGCGGTTTTCGCCATCGCAGCGCCGCACGGCGGGGTTGGTCTGGTAGCGCAGCAGGCCGCTCGGGGCCAGGCCAAGCTCCTGCGAATACTCGCCATCGCGCCCCACCGGGCCCACCGGCCCCTGATAGACGATGCTGGGCTGTGCCCCACGCAGCAGGACCGCCGTCCCGCGCCCCTGTCGCGTCCCGCCGCGTCCCACTTCGCTGGCGCGAGCG
>DAORCZ010000944.1:0-3610 GCA_035345735.1 Pseudomonadota bacterium
CGCCAACTTCAGCGCTCCATTTCCCACGCAGATGCTTACGGCAACGGGCTCCTAGTGCTGCCCACCACAGCCCGCGACCTGTTTCCCGCTTCATGTCTCTAGCCACCCCGGAATCGCCCAAGGGGCGCGCCCTTGTCGTAGGCAAGTCCGCGGCGCGGTCGGAAGCGCTATCCTGCGAATGATGCATCGTCTCGCTTCTTCCTCTGTTGTTCCGCTGCTGCTGGCGCTGGTGAGTGGGTGGGGTCTGTCCTGGTCCAGGGGGGCGGCAGGCGCGGCTGCACAGCCGGAGACGGGCGCAGAGCCGCCGGCTGAGAGGGGGGCGACCGGCCGCGTCTGCATCTTTCCGCGCGCGGCTTGGGTGCCGTGTCCCAAGGGCGATGGCGCGACCTACTCGGACGGCATCCTGGAGGAACCTCGCTCGCGGGCGGATTGTCTGCGAAAGGCCAGTGAGGAGCCGTCACCCCGCTTTCGCGTCGGCGCCGGGCCGTGGACCGAACTGTCGGCAAAGAACTGGCGCTGCGTGCCTCTGCCTGTCGGCGTGCGCACGCGCGTCGCTATCAATGAACACAGCGACCAGGTGGTCATCGATAAGGGCTGCAAGAGTCAGCGGGTGGACGTGTACGTCGACTCGCAGTACGGCAGCCTGCGCAGCAAGTGCTCCACCCGCAGGGCCAGTGAAGACGAGTTTTTGTCGCGCTATTCGTATGTGGGGCCGAAGGCTCCTGCTGCTCGGGCCGGTGCCGCGGGCAAGTAGGCGCTGCCGCTGGCAGAGGGCTGGTCGGCTTCGCGCGATGTGAAGTCTCGACCGGGCTGTGGGCTGGCTCGGCGGCGTGCGGCTCGCGGCGGATCAGAACGCGATGCCGGCGCTGAGGTCGATGGTGGGGTAGAGGGTTCGGATCTTGGCCGTCGCGGACTCAGACCGGACTTCGTACATCAGATACTGCAGTCCCAGGCCGCCGCGCACGACGAGCCGACGAGCAAACAGGAAGGACTGACCGAAGGCCGCGCCAGCGCTCAAGGCGGGTCCGGCGCCTTCGACCTCGCCGATTCGGCCCTGGACATAGGCCGCTCGCACGAACGGCGAGATATAGACGCCTTCAGGGGCCGAGCCCGAGAGGAAGAAGTAGGGACGAAGCTGCACGCCCAAGCCCCCTACGCCTGGGGTCACAAACCACGGACTGAAGAACTGCGCCTGCAGCTGGAGCTCAACGCGGGGATGCAAGACGCGCTGATACGCCAGGCCCAGGACGGCGAGCCCGACGTCGGCATGGACGCTGTTCTTGCGCCGCGCGGCTGGGGCGGGCACGGTCTCCGTCGAGCGTGCCGGCGCTTCCATCGCGAGGAGCGAGCCAGCCAGGCAGCCAACGGTCACACAGGTTTTCATGAGCGGGTTCACGCAGCGTACGGTACCAGGGGACCGGTCGCCGTCGCTCCCGCGATTTTCAGGGACGTGAGGCGAAGCGTCTGTTCGCGGAGCGTGAGGAACGGCTGCGCCAGGTCCGTGCCTCCCGCGCTGCAGGCCAAAAGGGGCGTGCGTATGCCCTCTCGGCCTGGGGCTGCCGAGGGGGGCGGCGGCGCTTAGTGACGGAAGCCGACTATCACCCCGACGACGGCCAGGCGGAAGAGATCCAGGCCGACCAGGGCGACGAGCTCGTGCTGGGTGCGACCTTGCAGCGAGAGCAGCTGATGCGAGAGCTCAAGCTGCAGGATGCCGGCAAACAGGCCGAGCTGAGGGCCGTGGCGCAGGCCGATGGCGGTGCGATAGAGATCGGGAGATGAGGTGCCATCAGCATCCGCACCATAGACGCGCCCGACGACAAAGCGCGGAATGTAGGCGATGTAGAGCCATGGGCTTGGCATATAGCCAAGTCCCAGCCCGGCATTGAACAGCGCCGTCGTGCCCAGGTCGCGACGCTGATACATGTAGCCGAGCTCGGGGAAGAGTCCCCAGGCGCTCAGCGATTCAGACTTGCGGAAGAACAACACCGCAACCTGTAGCTGCAGACCCAGCGTCAAGTGCGCGCCGCGATCAGGGAGCGCGAGCGGGTCGGCGGGCTGCAGCGGGTCCGGTGGGTTGGGCTGGGGCAAAAGCAGGTGGGGGCCGATTTCGAACCGCAGCCCCGGCACTGGCACGATCGTGGGGCCGCTTGTGGCCTGCGCCGCGACGGGAGCCAGACTCAGGCTCAGCCCTAGCGCGAGGCCCAGCGTCCACCTCGGCAGCGTTCGCTCAGACCGCGGCAGCGTACCACCCCCCTCACCACGGTCCCGGAGCCCCTCCTGCTGCCAGATCTCCATTCGCTCCATCGTACTCTGGTCGCTGCTGCCCCGCTTGGTGCCGGGCGGCAGCACGGGGTTTGTCGTCGAGGACCTGGGCGAATTCCCCTCTGTGAGGTCGTCTGGGGAGCCCCCCGCTCCCAGACTGCTGAGCCGCCAGACTTGTCGCCGGAGCGAGAGCCTGGCGGCTTGTCGCAGGCCCTAGATGCAGCGGCCCGTGCCGTTGCACTGGCTGGGGGTTGCACACGTTGTACCGGTGCTGCCGTAGGGAGCGAAGTTGGCAGGGCAACTGCTGCGCTTGCCATCGCAGAAGTCCGCCGGATCACAGGTGGCATTGGCTCCGGCCGGCTTGCACACGGTTCCCGCTGGCTTGAGCAGGTTGGCCGGACACTGGCTCGTCGAGCCGTCGCAGGCTGCGGCCGCCATACAGGCCCCGCTGGCGGCCCGGCAGACCTGGCCGGCCTTGATCGGTGCGCAGGTGCCGCTGGCCCCTCCGGTGTCGCTGCCGCGACAGGACAGACAGTCGGTGGGGTTGCCGCAGGCGCAGGTTGTCTGGCAGCAGACGCCGTCGATGCAGTGCTGGCTGCTGCACTGGCTGTCGTTGGTGCAGGTTGTGCCCAGAGCCGCCAGGGTGTCCTTGTCCCAGGCACCAATCGAGCAGGCCGTTGGTCGCGCCGCGCGCCGCTGATCGACGCCGCCTATCGCGGTGCCGGTGCAGGTGGTGGCATCGCCGGCTGCCAGGGCCGGGCTGGCACTGGCCAGCGACTGGGTGAAGGTGGGGCCGCCGTGATCGGCCAGTGGATCGAGCTTGGGATCCATCGCCATCACCATGCCGCCACCGCGCACCGTGGCTGCAGCCCCGATGTTGATCACGTTGGACTCGATGATGTTCTTGGTGGTCACATCCAGGACCAAGGTGCCCTTGACCTGATTGACCGTGAGGTCATCGGTCTTGGTGCCACCGCCGTCGTCGCTGTCGGCCAGGATGCTGTTGGCCAGGGTTACGTTGGCGGTGGGCGTGCCCGCCCCGATCGAGACGGTGTACAGCCCGCCTCCGGCCTCGCTCGCGATGTTGCCGCTCAGCGTCGAATTGAGGATCTGCGCCGTGCCATTGAGGACAAACACCGCGCCGCCGTAGCCCGCCCCGAAATCGCCTCCGGGCTGCGCCTCGCCGCCCAGCGCCGAGTTCGCCGCCAAGGTCGAGTTGTACACGTGCAGCGTGCCCTGGTGCATGAACACCGCGCCGCCGGCCCCCATGCCGCCACCACCTTCGTTGCCGCCGCCGAAGCCACCCATACCGCCGCCACCGCCGCCGCCACCCCCGAAGCCGCCGTTG
>DAORCZ010000945.1:0-3610 GCA_035345735.1 Pseudomonadota bacterium
GGTGGTGACCATAAAAGACGGTCTTTTGGCCCTCGTACCCAAAGGGCACGGGATCACCCGTGAAGACGTAGCCGTCGCCGACCTGCTGATACAGGTTGGGGTGATCGGGTTGGTAGTTGTGGCTGTGCGGTACGTCGATGTAGCAGTACCCAGCGTTGGCCCGGCCTGCCAAAGGATGCGGGCCAACGAAGCGCCCTTTCCCTTTCGGCGGTGCTGGCTGAGCAGCGGGCGGTGGTGGAACGGCCAGCACGGTGCTGACGCCGAGCGCACCGAGCAACAAGGCTGCGGCAGCGAGAGTTCTTTGCGTCTTGCGCATCGTCTTCCTCTTGTCTGGTCAGAGTTCCAGGGAACGTTTTTGGGGCGGTGAGAGTCGCTGCGTTCGGCCTGCTGCCCCGCGCGGCCGTGCACCCCGGGAGCGGCAGCGGTGCAGCGTCCACATGACTGCTCTGTCACTTTACCGTGGGGGCAGGGGACGCACATCAGAAATCTCGGAACTGTGCGAATCGCCGGGCATGGGGCGCGCTTGCGACACGCGCAGGGGCTCCCCGCTCGACGTGAGCATCCCGTAAAATGGCGGGCATGGCCATTGCCCTGTCCCAGCGCAGCCTCCGCCGGATGCTGTGGAGCGTGACCGCACTGGTGTCGCTGCTGGGGCTCTTGGTCGAGCTGGTTCACTACCTGCGGCCGTCGTTTCACAGCGTCGTTATCCCGCTGTTTTCGCTCAGCATCGAAGGCAACTTTCCCACGTGGTACGCGTCGGGACTGCTGCTTGGTTGCGGGCTTTGGCTCGCGGTGATTGCGCTGGGGGTGCGTCAGAGTGGCGGACCCTATGCACGGCGCTGGGCCCTGTTGTCCGCGGGGTTTGTCTTCATGTCGCTCGACGAAGCGATCGAGATCCACGAAAACCTAGGGCGGATCTTCGATCTGCACGGCGTGCTGTTCTTTAGCTGGGTGGTGCCGGCGGGGATCTTGGTGCTGGCGCTGGGGCTCCTCTACCTGCCGTTTCTTCGCCACCTGCCACGTGATAGCTGTCTGCGCTTTGTGCTGGCCGGCGGGCTGTACCTGACGGGCGCGCTGGTGCTGGAACTACCGCTTGGCCACTGGGCCGAGCGGCACGGCCACGACAACCTCACTTATGTCCTTATCGACTGGGTGGAGGAGACGCTAGAGCTGTGTGGCGCGACGTACTTTCTGCTCTCGCTGACCCGTCACCTCGGCAGCTACCTGGGCGAGCTGCGGTGGGTGGAGTCAGGCCGCGAGGTCGCATGAGCGAGGCGCGCCGCTCGCCCTATCTGATCAGCGCCGCCTACGACTGGGCGTTCTTCCTCTTGCCGCCGCTCCTGTCGCTGATCCTGGGCATCGCGATCTCAGGCAGCAGCTTTTCGCAGCGCGCGCTGGCGATCGGTGGCCAGCCGCAGACCGGCAGCAAGTTTGTCATCGGCATTCTGATCCATGCCCACCTGGTAGCAGTGCTGTTCCGCAGCCATGGCAACTCGGCCATCCGTCGCCTGCATCCGCTGCGCTTCTTCGTCGTGCCTCTCGGCCTGTTCTTTTTGATCCGCTCGTCCGCCTGGATCGCGCTTTCGGCCACCGTGCTGGCGGTGTGGTGGGACGTCTGGCACTCCGGCGCGCAGACCTTTGGCTTTGGGCGAATCTACGATCGCAACCGCGGCAATCCGTCAGATGCCGGCCGACGGCTGGACTACTGGCTGAATCAGGTGCTCTACCTGGGGCCGATTCTTGGCGGCGTGACCTTGGTCGATCATCTGGTGCAGCTCGATGGCTATCGCGAACTGGGGAGTCAGCTCTTCGTCGCCGTTCCGGTCTACGCGGTCGCCTGGCGCGGTCGCTTGGCCTTAGCCTTTGTGATCCTCGCGAGCTTGTTTCTGACCTACTACCTGATCAGCTACTACCGCCTGCATCGCCAGGGCTACCGCGTGTCGCCACTCAAGATCTTCCTGTTTGTGACGACGGGGGCTTGCTCGATCTACACCTGGGGCTTCAACACCTGGGGCGAAGCCTTCTTCATCATGAACCTGTTCCACGCCGTGCAGTACTTGGCGCTGGTCTGGGCTACTGAGAGCGAACATTTGTGTCGCTCTCTTGGCCGGCTGGGACGATCGCGGTGGCTGGTGCTGGGGCTGTACCTGCTGTTCGTCGTCGCCTACGGCGTGGGGGCCGAACTCGTCGATCTAGAGCGCGAGAACCTGTGGTCGATCACGATGGTGGTGGCTCTGCTGCACTTTTGGTACGACGGTTTCATCTGGTCGGTGGCGAAGCGCCAGATCTGATCGCGGGGTGCGCGGCGAGAGCGGCCTTGGCTGCCTTCCGCACCGGCGGCTCGGGGTCGTGCTGCGCAGCCCGAAGCAGGGCCCGGCGTGCTCGACCCCGGCCGATGCGTCCCAGCGTCGTCGCGGCGGCGATACGGTTGGGGACCCGCTGGCTGTTGGCCAAGAGCTCAATCAGTGGACGTACCGACTCGGGCGCCGCGATCGCATCGAGCGCTGTGATCACTTCCAGCTGCACCATGACGTTGTCGAGTCGGCTCACCAGCGCTGGCACCGCCCGTCGGTCACGCAGCTTGGCGAGCGCTGCAATGACCTCGCGACAAGAGCGGTACTCTCCCTGCTCTTGGAAGAGATCGAGGAGTGCGAGCAGGGCGGGCAGGGCGCGCTCATCGCGCAGGGAAGCCAAGGCCTCGGCGGCGCGGAGACGAAGCTCCAAGTCGTAGTGCGCGCTCCTGCTTATCGCATGGACCGTTGGCGCCCACGCTCGCTGGCCAGCGCGCAGCGACAGCACTGCCAGCACCGCCTTTAGCTCATCGGCGGGCGGCGTGGCCGCGCTCGCAGCAATGGCGGGAAGGGGAGAGCGTCCTCGACCCTCAGAAGGATCAGGCAGTCGCAAAAGCAAGCGCGCGGCCTGCATGCGCAGAGCGTCATCGCGGGTCGTCGCCAGCAGATCCCGCAGCCCAACCGTCGCACCTGCATCCCCTAAGCGACCACGCAGGATCGCAGTTGGGGGTGTTGGCCGGCGGGGTTCAACGTCCAGGTCGCCGGCTGCCCGCAGGCGTGCATCGAGCCAGCGATTCAGCTCTCCCTGCAGCCGAAGCCGCGTCGCCGCCTGGGTCTGGCTCTGGTCTTGCGTCTCCCCGGGATCGACCGCCAGGTCGTACAGCTTGGTCTGGTTGGTGTGTAGCTCGCGCGTGAGCTTCCAGGGCCAGGCGATGAGTGCGTACTGCGAGCCCAGTCCCGAGACCGCAAACTGCGAGCCACGAGCCGCGCCCGGTTGCGCCGAAAGCAGTGTGTGTCCATCCAGCGTCGCGGGCACGGCGCTCCCAGCGAGCTGCAAGAGGGTCGGCGCGACATCGATAAGCTGCACTGGATCTTTGTACACACCGGCGGGGATGCCCGGCCCGGCTAGCACCAGCGGCACGCGGATCTGTTCCTCGTAGAGGTTGGTGCCGTGCAGGCTTTCGCCGTGATCGTTGAAGGCCTCGCCGTGATCCGCGGTCACGACGATCTGCGCCTCGGGGCGCTCGGCCTGTAGGTAACGGACGAGGCGACCCAGGGCGGCATCGACAACGACAAGCTCTTGATCGTAGCGATCGCTG
>DAORCZ010000946.1:0-3609 GCA_035345735.1 Pseudomonadota bacterium
CTGCTTGGCCCGCGCCGCCGTTGCTGTAGAACCCGCCGCCGCCGCCGCCGTAGCGCGGCTCACCGTTACCAGCCTTGGACTGTCCGCTACCGCCGCCCCCGCCATTGCCGCCGGCCGCACCGGCCCCGCCGGTAATACAGCCCCCACCGGCCCCGCCCAGCCAGCCGGTCTGGCCCATGGCCGCACCACCCGAGCCGGGCTCTTGCAGGGTCGCAGTGCGACCGCTCTCGGTCCCCAAGAACTCCGTCGGCAAGCCGCTGTACGTGCCCCCCCCCCCACTGTTCTTGCCGCCTTCGGTGAGGCCGGTCCCGTAACCGCCCTGGGGCACGCCTGCCGTATCCGGCCGGAACGCGCCGCCGCCGCCACCCGCGTGATTGGCCGACCCGTCCAGGCCATTGCCGCGCATACCCCCGCCGCCGCCGCCGCCTTTCACATAGACCTGCTGCGAGAGCGCAACGCCGGGGGTGGTATCGGCACGAGCATGACCCCCCCGAGCCTCGTTAGCGAGCAAGGACACTTTGGTCAAGACCACCTGCCCTTGCGAGAAAATGGCGCCGCCAAAGCCGGCCCCGCCACCGCCCCCCCCCGGCCCGGCTGGCGACGCGGGCTGGCCGATTCCGGCATCTCCGCCCTGGGCAAGCCCGCCCTGCAGCGTCAGGTTGCGCAGCGTCAGGCGACTGACCAGAGACGCTGATCGTGCGGGAGCGACGTAGAAGAAGCGAAACGGAGCGACATCCCGGCTGCGGATCAGCGTGGCGCCGTTGCCTTCGATCGTTACGTCGCTGCGGATCGGCGGTAGGGCGTTTGGGCCCATGGTGAAATCGACGGGCTCGCTCAAGGTGTAGGCACAGCCCGGAGTCAGCTGAATCAGCGTCGCCTTGCCGTCGGCCTGCGACTCGATGGCGCGCACCAGGGTGCTCGTCGCATCGGCTGTGGCGCAGGGGACGCAGATGGCGCCAGCCCCGCAGGTCGCCTCGCAGGCCAGGGTCGAGGGGTTGCAGAACTGGCCCTCGGGGCAGCTAGACCCGGTGGCACTGCAATCGAACTGACGATTCGGCTCGGTGAGGTGTCCCCAGACGGCCTCACACGAGCTACCGAGAAGCGCGCAGAGCACAAACGAAAATCGCCGCATCGAGACCTCCATAATCCATGAGCTAAGGAGCCACTGTTGCCGTCGCTGGCGCGACCGGTTTGGGCCGGGGTGGGGGCCAGGCAATGGCGACGGTGCCGCCGATCGCCAGCGCTCCCGCGAGGCCAAGCAGCGCCCCGCCGGCGGCATCGGTGTTGTAGACGCTGGGGCAGTTGCTGAGGCTGGTGTAAGGGCCGACGCAGCGCCCATCGATGGAGAGCGCCGAAGCCCCAAAGCCCAGCAACACCACACCGCTGCCGATGGCCACGCCACCCGCGATCAAGCGCCACAGCGGCCGTCCGACCTGCTGCAGGATCAGCGTCGAGGCAGGACGGACCGGGACCGTGCCCTCGGGGGGCAGAGTGGCGACGACCTGCGCCGTCTCGGCGTCGCGGACCTCGATCGGCTGTGAGTACTCGCTGTGACCGCCCTTGCGCACGGTGATCTGGTGAGGCCCGGCGAACAGGACGCCGCGATAGGGCGTCACGCCGACCGCCTGTCCGTCGACAAAGACCATCGCCGCGCCCGGGTCAGAGGCCACATCGAGCGTGCCGCGAGCCCGACCGACGCCGCGGTCGAGGAGCGCCGGAAGCTGCGCACGAAGCTGCTCGCGGAGCGCAGAGGGGGCACAGCCGGTACAGCGCAGAGTAGTGTTGGCAGCAACGGCCCCGAGGCTGACATCGATGAGATCGATCACCAGCGCGAGCTGCGGGGGCGGCCCGGGGAGCGACTGCAAGCGGCTGCGCAGCACGTAGTCCGCCTCGCAGTGGCGCGCTTGATCAACCTCACAGCGCAGCGGATCCGAGCAGGCTCCGGGGGCGGGCTCGCCACACTCCGCCGAGTCGCGCTCGGTCAGCGCCGACAGCCGTCGCCCGGTGAGCACGGCTTCGCTGGTCTGCTCAAAGCCCGCCTGCTCCGCAGCTAGCCCGCTGGGCAGCGACTGCCGCAAGAGGACCCCGGGCAGCACCGTCAAGACCAGCGCCTTGGTCGCGGCATGGACGCGCAGCTCGCCCAGACGGCCGACCGCCACCCGCACCAGATCTTCCAGGCGCGTCGAGCGTCGCTCCAGCACGACCCGATGCTCGCCCGGGCTGACGAGCAGCGGGCGCACAAGCGGCAGCACGCCGACCAGCCGATCGTCGATCGAGATCAGCATGCCGCGATCGCCCAGGATGTTGAGCTGCGCCGCCGGGGGGCGCGGGCGCGAGACGATATTCTGCGCCGTGAGGAGCTCGGGCGCGTCGCTGCTGACTTCCAGGTTGGGATCGGTGAGATAGCGCCGGAGCAGGTCCTGCGCCGCCAGCAGGTTTTTGCCCGAGAGGGCGACCAGCCCGAGCACGTACAACGCATCCGGGGTCTGCGTGCTGCGATAGGCCTGCGCCGCCAGCTTGTAGGCCGTCGCTGCATCACCGCTGTCCAGCGCCGCCTTGGCGTCGAGAACCAGCTTTCCGGCCTGCGCGCCGTCAAGCACCGGCAGCCCGGCGCGACCCGCAGCGTACGCGGCTCGCTGACCGACCGCGCTCGTAAGGCCGATCACAGCGATCAGCAGGACCGTGAGGCCCCGGCCAGCCAGCCCTCCCCGGCGACGCATCCTAGGCGCTCCGCCGGCGCTGTGATCGACGCAGCAGGATGAAGACGCCGCTCAGCGCGCAGACCAGAGCCAGCGACCAAGGAGCCTGCGCGGGCGCGGCCGCAGGTGCCAAGCCACAGCCGGGACTGGTCGGCACGCAGGCCGTGGTCGGCGGCGGTGCGGCAGGGTTGGCCTCGACGGCCCCCAGTGTGCAAGCGGCGGGCGAGCGGGCAGCGCCCAGCTGATCGAGCGCGCTCACCGGAGCCTGCTGACAGATCGCAGCATCGCCTGACAGCAGCCCGGCGGCAGCTGACACCGGCAGAAAAACCGAGCCGCTGGCCTGCAGCTGAGCGGTGCCGAGGCGAATGCCCGAGGTCGAAAGGACCACGCTGGCCGGGGCGGCGCCACCCACCACGTTCGGCGTACTCTTGACCTGCCGCTCCATCAGGTTGGGAGCCGTGGCCTGCAGCGTGCTGGTACCCGTCTTGGCGATCAGCACGACATCGCCCGCGCTGCTCAAGGTCTCCGCGTTGCCGCTGATCAGCGTGTTCTGCAGGGTCAGGGTGGCCACCGCGTCGAGCGGGCCCAGTGCGGTGCTGACAAAGGCCCGCCCATCATCGCCCGCGATCTGCTCGGCGACTCCGCCTCCGGCGGCAGCGGTATTGAGGCCGACCACGTCGTTGGCGATGGCGCTGACGTTCACCAGGGTGACGCGGCCGTTGAGGTTAAAGAGCGCGCCTCCCAGACCATGGCCCCACTCCGCACAGGTGCCTTTGCCGCCGGAGCCGGCCCCGCCGCGGGCCCGGTTGTGAGCCAAGGTGCTGTTGCTCGCCGTCAGCGTGCCCTCGTGCACGAAGATGGCGCCGCCCGCCCCCAGACCGCCGCCCCCACCACCGGTGCCGGGCATGCC
>DAORCZ010000947.1:0-3608 GCA_035345735.1 Pseudomonadota bacterium
GGCGACGCCGGGGGAGCGCTGGCCTTCGATGGATGCGCTGCTGGCGGCGCTGGAGGGGGGGTTGTCGGGGCGACGCTGGGGGTGGCTGGCGGTGGGGCGGCACTGACGCTGCCTCTGTTGGCGGTGGCGGCGCCGAGACGGCAGGAGGGCGAGCGTCCGTGCCAGGGGGCGGCGGCGCAGCTTGTCGGTGTCTGGGATGATGGGCGGCGACAGGCGGTGCGGCAAGCCTTTGCAGCGACGGGGGTGAGCTATGCCGAGGACGCTTGGCGCAGCGTGGCCCAGGCGCTGGATGTCTATGGCCGGGCGTGGATCGAGCAGCACAACGAGGCCTGCGCAGCGACCCGAGTGCGCGGCGAGCAGTCGAGCGAGCTCTTGGATC
Source organism: Pseudomonadota bacterium (assembly GCA_035345735.1). Lineage (GTDB taxonomy): Bacteria > Myxococcota_A > Polyangia > Palsa-1104 > JAEUJZ01 > JAEUJZ01. The sequence continues at coordinate 380 of DAORCZ010000947.1, forward strand.
TGCGGATGCACTGCCTGGAAAAACAACGGCAGGAGCTGGGGGCGCTGGTCGCGGTCTATGCCGGGGCGGACGCGTCGATCGTGAATCGGGCGGTGGCGGCGGCGCCGCAGCCGGCCAGTCTGCGCCTCTGTGCCGATGCGCGTGAGCTGCTGCAGCCGACGCGCTTGCCGTCGGACGCCGGGGGGCGGGCGCGAATTGCCATGCTAGAGACGCGGGTGGCCGGTCTGCGGGCCCAGCAGCTCTCGGGGCAGTATCACGCGGCGCTGTCGGGGGCGAAGCAGGCGGCTGGCGAATCGGCGAGCCTGGGCTATGCGCCGCTGCAGGCCGAAACCCAGCTTCTCCTCGGCGATGTGCAGCAGACGCTGGGCGAGCACGCGGCAGCCGAGAGTTCGTACTACCAGGCGCTGTGGTCGGCGGAAGCCGGGCATCAAGATCGAATCGCGGCGCAGGCCTGGACGCGCATCGCCTACGTCGTCGGCTGCGCGCAGGAGCGCGTCGCAGAGTCTCCGCGCCTGGTCCAGCATGCCGAGGCGGCGCTGCGTCGTTTGGGCGACGATCCCATCGAGCGGGCGGCGCTGGACAGTGCCGTCGGCAGCCTGGCCTTTGCGCAGGGACGATATCGCGATGCGCAGGCACGGTTTGACAGCAGCCTGGCCCTGCTGCAGAAGACGCTGGGACCCGATGCCATCGAGGTCAGCGAAGTGCTGCATCGGCTGGCGCTGGTCGGGGAGCCGCTGGGCGAGTGGGCTGAGGCGCTGTCCTTCGAACGGCGCGCTCTTGTCATCCTGGAGAAGCGCTTTGGTTCCGAGCACCCGGCGACGGTAGATAGCCGAAGGCGCCTGGCCCAGCACCTGTTTTACAACGAGTATTTCGAGGAGGGGTTGCTCCTTGCGCAGCAGGCTCTGGGCGCTTATGAGCGCAGCCGTCCGCCGAACGAAGAGCACATCGCGACGGCGCTGCTGGGCGTGGCAGAGATCCTGCTGGAGATGCGGCGCGGGGCGGAGGCGCTGCCCCTGACGACCCGGGCGCTGGCCCTGCGCAGCGCGCATCGCGAGCCCGGACACAGCGATCTCGCCGAGGCGTACTCGCGGCATAGCGTGGCGCTGATGCAGGTCGGGCAGCTGGATGCCGCGTTGCGAGCAGGGCTTCTGGCTCGCGACATTGCGCTGAAGTCGCTGGGGGCTACGCACGTGAAGTACACCTGGGCGCTGTCGGATCTCGGCGACATCTACGCCGCCCGCGGCGATCAGCGTCGCGCGCTGGAGCTTCATCGCGACAGCCTGCAGGCCCTGCTTTCGAGTCAGGTCACCGACGTCTGGAGTCTGGAGAAGGCCCGCGTGGCGCTAGGACGCAGCCAGCTTTCGGCGCGCGAACTTCCTGCTGCGCTGGCCACGCTGGAGCTCGCCGTGACGAACCTGGAGCGCGACGATCCGACGGCGATCCTGCTTGCCGATGCCTACTTCGGGTTGGCCCGGGCGCTGGCCGCGCTGGGGCGTGAACCGACGCGAGTGGCGCGCCTGTGCCAGCAAGCCCTGCCCATCTTTCGTCGGCAGCCCATCGGTCGCGCGCCGCACATCGCCGAGCTACAGCGCTTCATGAGCGAGCAGGGAATCGCCGAGCCCGCGGCACCGGGCAGCCGGTCGCGCTAGCGGCGAGCGAACGAATATAATAATCAACAAAAAAGATTTATGAATATAAACACAGCAAAGATATTGTTCTGGGATTGCGGTTTCTATGATTGTTTTGCAAACCAGAAGCTGCGGCGAAATTATTTTTCAATGCGGCGGGGCGTGGTGTTGCCGCCTAGCCAGCGTTCTAGGCTGAGCTCCAGTTGGCTGCGTACCAGGCGCATGACGCTTTCAACCTGCGAGGGGGGCAGGCCCAGTCGCTCGACGAGGCGGGCGTGGGTGTTGGTGGCCAAGAGCTCGCAAGAGCGCGCGATCCGACGGGCGACGGTCGAGCGATGGATGCGCTTCATGGCGGCCAGCTCGTCGATGGTTAGGCCGTCGAGGTGATGCAGACGCAGCAGGTTGCGCTCGGCGGCGGAGAGCGCGGCAAACGACTCGCGGAAGGCGGCCTTGACCTCGTCGCGATAGCGCTCGGCGAGGATGCGCAGCTCGGGATCGGGATCGATGGCGACGGTCTGCAGCGCGTCCTCATCGCTGAGCACGGTCTTGCCGCGCTGGCGCAGGACATCGATGGCCAGGCGCACGGCGGTGACGCGCACCCAGCCGACCAGCGAGCCGCGTCCGGCGTAGTCTTCGATGCGGGCCCGCTGACCCGGCTTGGCGACGAACAGCCGCTCGCGCAGCGCCTGGCGGACCTCGTCGTGAAACTCGTCGTTCTGGGAAAAGCGCGACAGCACGGCGGGGAGGGCGGAGAAGCAATAGCGTTCGAAGGCGAGGTGGGCGCGCGGCCGGCCCAGCGCGCAGCAGCAGGCGAGGTGTAGCTCGGCGGCGTTGAGTCCCGACAGCGCCTCGGGAAGCTGGGCTCCTTCGGGCAGACGATCGGCGAGATAGCGCAGGAACTCGTCGGCCGAGAGCGCCAGCTCAGACCAGGTGGCCTGCCCACGACCGAGCATGCTGGCCAGACACTCTTCGATGGAAAGCGCCCGCTCTGGCGAGGCGCTGACATCGGCGTTGGCGAAGTGCAGGAAGCGCGCAGTCAGCGGCAGAGGGCTCGCGGCGTCCATCTCGTCACGTTAAGGCAGACGGCGCGATTTCTCCATCGAGTCGCCAGGTTGCCGTTTTTATGACGATTTCGCAGCGACCGGCGGCGACTTGCTGCGTCATAGAGCCAGGGGGATGTGATGCCAGAGGCGATGCCAGCTGCGATGCCAACTGCGAGGCCGACTGCGAAGGCGAGCCCGATGCCGACTGGGCTGCCGTCTCCTACGCCGGCCGGCGCTGGGGATGCCCCTGCGGCGACCGTCCCACCCCCGCTGTTCGTGCAGTTAGAGTTCGCGCGCGCCGAGCAGGTCGACGATCCCTTTGCCTTCCGCTACACGCCGCAGACCTATCACCTGCGCCAGCCCGGCGGTCGCTTCGAGAGCGCGACGCTGGACTGGTCCGCTGAGCTGCAGGCCGATCTGCAGGCGGTGCGTCAGCCGGGCCGCGATCCGACGGTGCTGCAGCGCCTGGGCGAGCGCCTGCGGGGCTTCCTGGCGAGTACCAGCTGGGCGCAGTCCGAATCGCAGATCAGCGCAGCGGTGCGGGCGGGGCGCGGCGTG
>DAORCZ010000948.1:0-3608 GCA_035345735.1 Pseudomonadota bacterium
GGTCGTCAGCTGGGGCGACTCGCGCATCGGCAAGTCGCACTATGCGCGGAAGCTGGTGCTCGATGTAATGACGACCCGGAAGCCGTCGGGGGAACGCTACTTCTTCATCCAGGCGAACAGCTCGATCTCGGCCCGGCGAGTCCTGGAGTCGATCTTTCTGCAGCTGGTCGATGCATTACAGCAAACCGGCACTGTGCCCGAAGATCTGGTGCGCACCTGGGAGCGCATGGAGCGTCCCACCTCGACGAGCAGCGTATCTGTGGTAGTGAGCGACAGCACCCCGACCAAGTTCGGTCCTGAGGCCAATGCCCTCGCCGTCAAGGGAGGGTTCGGTCAGGATGGAACCCACAGCGAGGGGAAGACCAGCGCATTCACATTTGGCGCCTTGCATGACATGGAGCTGATTCGGGCGATTGCCGCTGGCCTTGACAGGCTGGCGAGCTTGCAGCCGAAGCGCGCCTTGCTGTTGATCGATGATGTGGACCTGATTCGATCTGGCGGCGAGGGAAATCGGGCGCGAGACGAGATCCTGAAGCTTCTACGCGATGTGCTGGATCTGGCGCAGTCAAAACCCATCTTTCTGTTGACCACGCGCAAGCTCCCCAAAGATCGCGAAAAAGAAGAGAGTGTCTTCGTCAGCTTGTTGCCGCTGCGCGATGTCGACCTCAAGGCCATCTATCAGCGACACATCGCCTACTTTCTATCCGGCGCCGAGGTATTCAGCGCAGCCACGCTCGCCTGGCTGATCCAGCACGCAGCGCAGCGAGTCGGGGTCTTTCTGCATCAGTGCCGAGCGCTGTATGACTTTGCCTGGTACCGGGACTGCCAGGCTCCTTTGGGCGAGGAGATTCGACAGGAGTGGCTGCATCATGAGTGGGATGAGCTGCTGTCGGACGAAGAGGCCGGGGCCTTTGCTCGCGATGTGCAGGCGCACGTGGATGCGCACAGCGACACAGGCGCGGGTCGCGACGGCAGGGCAGGCAAGGTGGTGCCGCTGCTTAGCCTGGATCGCGCGGTCGAAGACACTGCGCTGATTCATTCGTGGCTTCGGATGCGGGGGGATGGCCGCTACGAGGTCGCCCCCGCACTGATCGACTTTCTGCGCGGGCGTTAGGCGGGGAGGCTGCGATGGCGACTGCGACCGAAGAACCCGAGGCCGGCTTCACCGAGGACCCCAAGCTGACTTGGGACGACGAGAAAATCGCCACCGAGGATCTGGGGCAGCTTCTCTACAAAGAGCCCGCTGAGCTGCACAGTGCGCTGGACCGTGTAAAGCAGGCGAAGGATCCGGTAGCCCTGGACCAAGCCCTGTGGCTGATCCAGCGGGACTGCGGTGGACTGCGCGCCCTGGGCTTTCTGCTGCGTCTGCGGCGGCAGCGCCCGCACGCCGAGGCGCGCTTCCTGCAGTATGAGGTGGAAGATGCATCGCGACGTGAGCTGTACCGGGAACTCTGCGACCGCATCGCGCAAGATCCCGAGCTGCTCCTGGCGCTGCACCGGGGCTTTCCCGAGAGCTTTCCTGCGCCTGCCAGCGATCCTCTAAGGCCGCTCAAGACGCGCTTGCGCCAGCTGGCTCAGCGGCTCCAGCCCTTGCATGAGCGGCTGGTTCGGCTGGGCTATGAGATCTCGGCGGCACCGTTGCAAAAGCTCATCGGAGACTGCGAGACCTTTGCCTTCCGCGTCTTTGTGGTTGGAGAGTTTTCGACCGGGAAGTCGACCCTGATCAATGCCTTGCTGGGCCGCGAATATCTCCCCACCGGCTACGAGCCAGTGACCCTGGCCCCGACGCGGATCAGCTATGGGCCTGAGCCCAAGCTGTTCGTCAAAGCGATCGGCAAGCTGGAACAGCCGGTCCCGGATTTTTCGCTGCTGCAAGAGCTCAAGCTCGACTCGCAGGAGCTGGGCACATGGGGGAATAGCTGGGGTGGCTCGGACATCGAGTACCTGCGCGTCGAGGTTCCCGTCCCGCTCCTGCACAACGGGCTCTGCCTGATCGATACGCCGGGCCTCAACGATGCCAGTCAGCGGGGGCGACTGATCGCCGATCTGTTGCCGGAGGCCGATGCGGTGATCTTGGTGACGGCGGCCAACCGCCTGATGACCTCCCAAGAGCAGGATCTGATACGGCTTGCCCAGGGGCTGCCCGACGCAGAGCAGAAGCGCTGGCTGGACGTTGGCCTGGTGGCCGTGACGTTCGCTGATGTGGTGCTCAAAGGGCAGAGGACGCAGGCGGCGATCGACAAGAAGCTGGCTCCGCTGAAAAAGCGTCTGGATACGCTGTTGACCGAGCTCCATCCACCGCGCGGCTTCGCCCAAGGTCGGCGCTTCTTTCTGGATGCTACGCAGGCCATACCGCCCTCGCAGTCGCAGGATGAGGTTTCGCAAGCCTTGGGCTCAGAGACCGTCGTTCAGGGCTTTGGTCGAGGGGAGTTCGAGCGCTTCTTGCACAGCCTCGGGCAGTTCTTGGCCCTGGAGCGGGGGGGGGTGCAGGAAGCACAGTGCCGCGAGCGTGCTTTGGCCCAGCTGAAGAAGGCCCAGGACCAGCTCTATGACGTTTTGAACGGGCACTACGCATCTCAGCAATTGGGTATTGAAGAACAAACAGAAATCAAAAGACAGATAGACCGCCTGCGGAAGCAGGGAAAACAGTTAGCTGAGACGGTTGAATCACAAGTTAGTAAGCAAATAGATAAGGCAAAGGTTGACCTAAGAGAACAACTCCGCACGCTGCTGGATGGATTGGACAAGCACTTGAGTTCAAAGAAAAATCCTCACGGCACACTGACCGAACCGCGAGCAGCGGCAGATTACTTTGCGCATCGCGGTCAGGCTTTTATGCAAAAGGGATTGGATAGTTGGGTGCGAGAAGATCTGATTCCCCAAATTGAAAAGGCCCTAGCACCTAGCTACGAGCGACTCAAGACGCTGACAGAGGAAGCAGAAGGGATCGCCAAGGCGGAATATCTGGGCCTAAGCTCTGGCTTGGGCAGTGCGGTTGGAGATCAAGCGGTGGATGCGAATGTGGGCTTTCTCGTCGTGGCAGCGGGAGCCGGATCCATTGTGGGGGGAGGAGTTGGCCTAGGAGCTGCATTGATATTCTCTCTGTCGATGGCTGTCGCAGTTCCTGTCGCGGCGGCCGTCGGGCTGGTTCTGTTGCTAGCCGCAGCAGCCGGGCTTGAGGTGAGCACAGGGGAGGAGTATCTACGAGGGCTGGTAGTAAAAGAGATCCGTGAGAAGGTTGAGGCCCAGCTACCCGCAGCGGTGGAAAACCTAGGCCAGCGCCTGCGACAACAGCTCGGGAACCTGCCCCTAGCCATTGAGACGGAGACGGAGCGCATGGCGGCGCTTCTAGAAGAACAGCTTCGCCAGCGGCAGCAGGACTGGAGTCGCTCTCAAGAGGAGAGCGCAGCGCGCATCGCGGAGGTGGCAGCGCTCCGGGCCGACATCGCTGCGGTCATCGCAACGCTCTAGCGCCCCGACGGAAAGTCAGGTCCACGAAGGCCGGTGGGGCTGGGCTTTTGCTTGGCGGGGGGCGGGGTGCCTCCCGGGATGTCGAGGTAGCCCTGACCCATCGCCAAGAGGCCGGCGCCGACCAGGCAGCAGAGCAC
>DAORCZ010000949.1:0-3600 GCA_035345735.1 Pseudomonadota bacterium
CGCCCGCTCAGGGTCAAAGAGCAGCGGCAGACGGGTGTCAAAGAGCAGCGAGCTCTGCGTCTCGGCCCAGGCCCGCCAGCTCTGTCGCAGGGCGGCATCTCCGTCGAGAAGTCGCTGTTCTTCGAGGGTCAGGCGCAGCTCAGACAGGTACTGCACGGCGCGGAAGTAGTGCTGAAGCAGCGGCGTCGCGTTGTACGGGCCGCGCGGATGAAACTGCGCAAAATCGACCGGCGAAACGCCAGGGACGGTGTGCAGGCTGGACTCGGCCGGGACCTCGGCCAGGATGCGCTTGCCCTCGGGGTGCTCGTAGTCGCCCTTGAGCACCCGGGCGGTGACCGCCGTGATCTGCGCCACGCGCGACAGCCCCCCCTGACCATGGCTGACCCGCTCTAGCTCGCGCAGGAAGCGACGCAGCCGCGGGATCGACACCAGCTGCTCGGTGATCATGAACGTGGCTTGGAAACCGGAGGCAAGTACCTCTAGAAAGCCATCGATGCTGGCGAAGATCGGCACGTTGGGCTGCTCGCCGCAGTCGGTGTATTCCAGGTTCTCGTAGACGTGGTGAAGCTGCTCGGTCTGGGTCCCGGCGATGAACAGGCCGCGCTCGCGCACGCGGGCCAGGATCTCCGGTTTGGCGTCCGGGTTGACGCCGCTGCCGATGTTGTGCAGGAAGCGGACGTAGGCCATGCGCTCTTGGACGGCCCCGACGCGCAGCGCCTGATGCTCGCCGCGCTCGACCACCCCGACCAGGCTGCGTCCCGTCGGAGCCGAGACGGGCAGGAGCGCGAACCGCTCCTCGCGTTCCAGGCTCGCGCTGGCTTCGCTCTGCGTCGGCGATTCGACCAGTTCAGCCCCGCTACTGCCCCGCTTGAAGCGCAGCAGGAACGAGCCGTTGGGCGTATCGCGCAGCTCCACTCCGGGCGGCACGGTTAGCCGAGTGCTCTTGTCCGCCCAGTTGAGCTGCACATAGTCGCGGCTGTGCCAGGCGCCGGTGTGGTCGACGAACAGCAGGCGCCCAGTGACGGGATTGATGCTCATCGGCCGCGCCGAGCGCATGGCCAGTACTTTCAGATGAATGGCGGTGTACTCGCTGTCGCTTTGACGCTTCGCTGGGTCGCTCAGCTCGCTGGCGACGCCCCGCGGCGAAGTGACTTCGTAGGGGAAGCGGCCGTCGGCGGTGCAAGTCAGGATCTGCCAGTCGGCCTTCCCGACCTGGCGGGCAAAGAACACCCGCTCCATGTCGTCGTAGCGCGCGCCCGAGGGGACAAGGTTCGCAAGACGGTTCTTGCTGCGATACACCACCCGCCTCTGGCTCAGCGCGGCGGTCGTTCCCGTCGCTGTAGCGGGGCTCAAGAGCTCTAGACGCCACTCGCCGGCCGCTTGCAGGACGACGAAGAGACCGCTGCCGAAGCGACTCCAGGCCGCCTCCATCGCCTTGCCGGCTTCCGCCTTGGGCTCGGTGGTCCCCGTCGCGCCCACCGCACTCATCCCCCGCAGCACGGCCGGCAGATCGTTCTCGAACCGCCACAGGTGCAGGGAGTGCTCGCCTTTTAGCTCCAGCACCAGGGCGACCTGTTCTCCACGCGGGTCCAGGTCCAGCGACACCACGCGCCCGCCCGGCGGAAGCTGCACCTCAGTGCCCGGCCGCGGCGTGCGCAACGGCCACAGCGGCCACGAAGCCGCCTCTTGTGGAACCGCTTCCTTATCTACTTTAGTAGGCGCTTCAGTTTGTCCGACCGTACCTTGGTCCGGCCGCGCCCCGCCGCCGTCAATGGTCGAGCGCGCTTGCGCGGGCTTTGCACCCGGCGCTGCCACGTCGCCCTCATGGCCTGTCTTCGCCGCTGCGGCCAGGCTGAGCGCCCCCGACTCCCCGGCGTCCACACCGCCTGCGGAGACCGATTCGACGCGGGTCGGAGCGGGCGCTCGCAACAGACGCTGCGGGATGCCGCGCTCAAATAAGAAGATAATGAAGAACGTAAAGCCGAGGCCCAGGATCAGTCCCGAGAGAACGCCCCGGTCTATCTGCCGAGTCATACCCGCGCCTATCATCTCGCGACCGAGGGCGGCTGGGAAGCGCTGTGATGGCTGCCGGCGACAAGTCGGCGATTTGTGGCACCAAGTTTCAGCCGCCATCGCCCCCCGGCCCCCCGTCGCTACATCAAGCGAGCTCAGCGACGGAGATTGCTGCACGGCCGGCCTCCGTCAGGCTGCCTCGGGAAAAAAAGTCTGAGCAAAAAATTGACCGATCGGATCCCCGTCGGACAATGGGCCTCATCGACGGAGGAGTGGAATGGCTCTGCTGGAACTCGACGAAAATCACAACCACGCAAAAATCAAAGTGATTGGCGTGGGCGGAGGTGGCGGGAACGCCATCAGCACGATGATTCAGGGGCGGCTCGAAGGCGTAGATTTCGTGGCCGCGAACACCGACTTGCAGGCGCTGGAGAGCAACCAGGCGCCCATCAAGATTCCGCTTGGACAGCGACTGACCAAGGGTCTGGGCGCCGGCGCCAATCCCGAGATTGGCCGTAGCTCAGCCGAGGAAGATCGCGACCATATCGCCGAGGTGCTGCAGGGCGCCGACATGGTGTTCGTCACCGCCGGCATGGGTGGCGGCACGGGCACGGGCGCGGCTCCGGTCATCGCCGAGGTGGCCCGCGAGCTAGGTGCGCTTACCGTCGGTGTGGTCACCAAGCCTTTCCCGTTCGAGGGCAAGAAGCGCCGCCGTCAGGCCGAGGAAGGCATCATCAACCTCGCGCGCGCCGTCGATACGCTGATCACCATTCCCAACGAGCGCTTGCTGTCGGTGGCCGGCCAGAAGACGACGATGCTCGACGCCTTCCGCAAGGCAGACGAAGTGCTGCTCAACGCTGTGCAGGGCATCAGCGACCTGATCACCATTCCGGGCCTCATCAACGTCGATTTCGCCGACGTCAAGACCATCATGTCGAACATGGGCCGTGCGCTCATGGGCACGGGTCGGGCGGTTGGTGAGCGGCGCGCTCTCGAAGCGGCGCAGCAGGCGATTAGCTCGCCGCTGCTCGAAGATGTGTCGATCACCGGAGCCACCGGCATCCTCATCAACATCACCGGCGGTCCCGACCTGACGCTGTTCGAGGTCAACGAAGCCTCGTCGCTGATCCAGGAAGCGGCCGACGAAGAGGCGAACATCATCTTCGGCTCGGTCATCGATCCCAGCCTGACCGACGAAGTGCGCATCACGGTCATCGCCACCGGCTTCGACATGCAGGCCGAGGCGATGCTGGAGCCGGCCATCTACGTCGAGCGCGAGCGTCCCAGCCGCACCTCGGTGCAGGTGCCGATTACCTTCCAGCGCACGCCATCGGTCGAGGTTGCGCCGGTCGTTGCCCCGCCGCCGCCGCCGACCCGTGAAGTCATGACTCGCGAAGTCATGGCCCGCGAAGCCGCGGCTCCGGCCACGCCGAGCTCGGGTCCGCGTCGCGATCGTGTGGCTACTCCGGTGCCAGCCGCTCCTCCCGGCATGGCGGCGGGTCGCGCGGCACGGATGGCGATTGGCACGCGGCTCAACTTCGAAGACGAAGACTTCGATACGCCGACCTACCAGCGCCGCTCGGCTTC
>DAORCZ010000950.1:0-3595 GCA_035345735.1 Pseudomonadota bacterium
GAGTGGAAGATCGGCGCAGGGCCATGTCTAGCCACAATACAGGGGCCATTGACCCAGGTTCAATAGGCTGCTAGCGTGGGCTTTGTCCTATTGAACAGGAGTCAACAATGTCGGTTGCCGCGCCTGTATCGTCTCCCTATCCATCGGCCGATTCATCGCAGTCACTGCCCCCAGCCACCGCGGGAGGGGCCAATCCAGCAGGCGGTCGCGTCGACCGACCGATCACGCCGCGCCTGCCGCAACTGGCGATCGATGCCGAGCTCCCGCGGAGCTGGGCGTTTGACAACGTGCTGGCCACCGCGTTGATCGACAGCGTCAGCATGCTGTTCCCGGCCGGCGAGCGCTTCTTTGTGCGCAGCGTTCACCATTACCTGCAGCACAGCGAAAAGCCCCTGCCCGCCGAGCTCAAGGCGCAGATTCAGGGCTTCTTCGCGCAGGAAGGTCGGCACGCGCAGCAGCACGAGCGGCTCAATCGCGTCCTGGGTCTGCAGGGCTATGACGTGAGCGGCTTTCTGCGCCTCTACGAGCGCATCTGCTACCACTACATTGAGCGCGTCTCCCCGCCCGCTCTGCGCCTTTCGGCAACGGCTGCGGCCGAGCACTTCACGGCGATCCTGGCCGACAACTTCCTGCGCATGACCGAGCTGACTGAGAAGCTGGAACCGAACATGCGCCGCCTCCTTCTTTGGCATGCCGCCGAAGAGATCGAGCACAAGGCGGTGGCCTTCGATGTCCTTGCGCAGGTCAGTCCAAGCTACGCCATGCGGCTGGCGGGGCTGGCCGTGGCCTCAATGATCCTGGGGACGTTCTGGTTTTCTGGCACCTGTCTTCTTTTGTGGCAGGAGAGCCGGCTGCGCGGCTTTGCGCGGGTGCGCGAAGACCTGCGTCGCATGCGGCAGTTCCGCAAGGAGCGCGGGCGACGCGGCATCCTGATCGATGTCTTTGCGCGCGGCATCCGCGAGTACCTGCGCCGCGACTTTCACCCCAACGATCAAGACAACTACGAGCTGGCCATGCAATACCTACGCAGCGAAGGTCTGAACTAGGGCCGGCACCGCGTATCGGCCGGTGAGCTGCGGCCCGCGGTGACGCACACGACGACAAGGAGACAAGCGATGTTTGAGCGGTCGCATGCGAGCGTGGATCTGCAGGGGCGCGTCGCGCTGGTCACTGGGGCGGCGCGCGGCATTGGCCGGGCTACGGCGATGGCCCTGGCTGACGCGGGTTGCCAGCTGATTATCTCGGACGTCAATCGCGCGGCGCTAGACGAGCTGGCCGCTACGCTGCGCGAGCGGGGGCGCTTGCTGATGGCGCAGACCGTCGATGTCAGCAGCCGGGAGGCGATGACGGCGTTCGCAGAGGCGGTACACGCCCAGGTGCCAGCCGTCGATGTGCTGGTCAATAACGCCGGGGTTGGCCTGGCCGGTGGCATCAATGACACGACGCTAGACGACTGGCAGTGGGTGCTGGGGGTCAACCTGTGGGGCGTGATCCACGGCTGCCATTTCTTCGTCCCCAAGATGCTCGAGCAGGCCAAGCTGGGCGGGCCGGCTGGTCATGTCGTGAACGTCTCGTCGGCGTTTGGCTATTACGGCGGTGCGCGCACCCTGGGCTACTGCACCAGCAAGTTCGCGGTGTTTGGCCTAAGCGAGTCGCTGCGCAACGAGCTAGAGCCACACGGCATCGGGGTCAGCGTCATCTGCCCTGGTGTCATCGACACCGACATCATCTCGCAGAGCCGCATTCGGCTGCCGCCCGGCCGGGACCCCGAGCGCATGCGCGACCGCGTGCAGAAGCTCTACAAAAAGCGCAACTACCCGCCAGAGCACGTCGCCGAAGCCATCGTGCAGGCGGTGCGCTGTCGGCGATCGGTGGTGCCGGTGACGGCTGAGGCCTGGCTGATGTGGCTGACCTCGCGCGTCTCGGCCAAGCTGTCGCACCGCATCGGCGGTCTGGTGAACCGCCGCGTCGATTAGGACCGACTGCGGCTGGGACGGCGACTGCCGCGCTGAGCCGTCGACTTGGGGGTTTGCCGCGCTGGGAAAAAGCGATACAAGCTCTGCCCATGCACCCCCCCCACGGACGGCTTCCCCTCCCGCTTGCCCCGCGTTCTCGACGACAGGGACGCGCTCGACTGGGCCTAGGCCTGGGCCTCTTGCTCGTCGCCTGCGTTGAGCAGACACCTGACAACAGCCAGCCCAGCGAAGAGGATATTCAGGCGGCCCGCACGCAGCTGGTCGCGCCCGATAAGCTGCCGACGCTGCGCTATCCGGTAAATGCCGTGCTGACCGGTCCGGGCGAGGCGCGCATCGTGTACCTCGGCATGGATGCTGACAGCGAGTCGCTGGCGGTGGGCAAGCCGGTGACGCTGAACCACTACTTCCGCGTCGAAAAGCCAGCGCCCGAGGGTTGGCGCCTGTTCGTCCACGTCGATTCGGCCGATGCCAGCGGCCGGCGCAGCCACTTTACGGCGGACCATGTGCCGATGGGCGGCAAGTATCCCGTCGCGCGCTGGCAGGCTGGCGAGATCATCCGCGACAGCCATCGTATCGCGCTGCCGCCGGCCTGGGTTGGTGACAAGGCGCAGGTGCTGGTGGGTCTGTGGAAGGGCAACGCCCGCTTTGCCGTTCAGAGTGGCCGGCAGGATGGCCAGAACCGGGTCATCGCTGCCGAGATGCCGACGCTGGCTGCCGCGCCGCCGCCGCCCCGCCGCCTGCTGGTCCGCAAGCTGGCGGAAGGTACGAAGATCCAGATCGACGGCAAGTTCGATGAGCCCGCCTGGAGCAGCGCCGAGAGCAGCGGTCCCTTCGTCAACACCATGGATGGCTCGCCGGTCGCGCAGGTCGGCTCGGTGCGCGCGCTGTGGGACGAGCAGAACCTGTACCTGGCCTTCCGCTTCGCTGACAACGACATCTGGGCCAATCTGGAAAAGCACGACGACAAGCTGTGGACGCAAGAGGTGGCCGAGGTCTTTATCGATGCCGACGGCGACGCGCGTACCTACGTCGAACTGCAGGTCAGTCCCAAGAATGTGACCTTCGATAGCTGGCTGCCGGCCTACCGCGCCAATGACAACGCTTGGGAATCGGGCATGGAGACGGCGGTGCAGATCCGCGGCACGCTGAACCAGCGCGACGACGAAGACCAGGGCTGGGATGCCGAGATGCGCATCCCGCTTTCGGCGGTCAAGGGCAAGCTGGAGTCGATGCGCGGCGTACCGCCCGTCCCCGGGACGATCTGGCGCGCCAACTTCTTCCGCTTTGACTTTCCTAAGGGCAAGCAGGCGGTGGCGAGCGGCTGGTCGCCGCCTCTGGTCGGGGATTTCCACGCGCTGGCCCGCTTTGGTCAGCTGGTGTTTGCCGATGCGCAGGGCACGGTCCCCTCGGTGAATCCGACGGGCCTGCCGCCCGGGACGCTGCCCCCGGTGCTGCAGAATGCCGCGCTGGCCAATCCACCCAAGCCGGTCCCGACGGGAGAGCTGCCCGGCAAGCCCGCGTCAGCGACCCCGCCCGTCCCCGGCATGCCGACGCCGCCGGCGACGCCGCAGCTGGCGCCACCCCCCGGCTTCCCCGGCGCTCCGGCCGCGGTGCCAGCC
>DAORCZ010000951.1:0-3582 GCA_035345735.1 Pseudomonadota bacterium
GGCGCAAACGCCAGATCCGCCGGCACCGCAACCCCCCGCGCCGCCGCCAGCTCAGCAACGGTGGAAGGCCGCAGCGACCCATCCAGGTGACGATGCAGATCCGCAAGCCCCAGCTCGGCGGCCAGGGACGCCGCGAGCCCCGACGGAGACAAGGACGAAGACGACGAAGAAGAAGGCGAAGAAGAAGGCGACGCAGACGGCAGATGCATGGCCAGAGTCTTACCCCTGCCCGACCCGCCAAGGAAAGCACCTACACGCCGTGCCCACGATTCGCAGATCCTGAGCGGGCAGGATTGCATCATAACGCGGTCGGATTGAACAAAACGTATCTTGATACATCAATCACCGCGGCGATGTTCAGGCGACATTCTGTATAGGAACGACACTGTGGGGAGTACGCCGTGGAGCGCAATAGAACGTGAAGCCGATGTGAACCAATATACCTTCAGTCGCGCAAACTTGCATAGAGTGTGGCCAAACGACTAAACGATTGGTTCTAACCCGTCAAGGATAACGAGCTACCGCATAGCCTGCTTGTGCGCTTAGCTGAGCATGGCGCCGGCCAGTATGGCCAGCTCCTGAGATCGTTGGGCGGCGGTGGCGGCGTCGAGGATGCCGGTATACAGCTTGAACTGCACCTCAGCCGCCGGATCGTAGACCGTGATCGGCACCTGATAGCCGCCATAGCTGACGCTGTGCTTGAGGGCCCGCTGGTAGACCTGCACGATCAGGGTGACGGCGCTGTTGGCGGGCACTTCGATGGGAATCTCCTGGCTCTGCCCGACGGAGGTGGTGCTCGATGTGCCGCACTTGCTCTCGCAGGACTCGGTCACCGCCTGGCTGAAGCTCGTGGAATAGCTCTGCGAGACCTTGGGCTCACCGAGCGGTCCGCCACCCGCCTCGAACGACGTCGTCGTCGAGATACCCATCGAGGTCGTCGTGGACGTGGCCTTGTTCTTCTCGATCGCGGCGCCCTGGACCAGCGAGTAGTTACAGGTCAGGGTGGTCCGGACCGCGGTGTTGCCCGCGGTGTTGTCGTAGCGCATCACCATGCTCTTGGCGCTCTTGATGACCTGATTCAGCGTCCAGGTCGGCGAGTCCAGGATCTGATCACTGTCCAGGGTCAGGTCGGTGAGGTTGTCGAAGTCCGCGCTGTCGAACCAGCGGTTCGCGCTGAAGCTTCGGTACTGGTCGATGTCCAGCGTCGTCCCATCCGACTTGTACGGAATGGCCACGATCCGGTCGAGCTTCCAGGCATCCGCCCCGCTCTTCTGTACGCGGATCTGCATCAGCGTGCCGACGTTGTTGGTGCGGATCTTGAAGATGTCCCACTGGTTAACTTGGAACTTGTTGCTGTTCGCCGCCGTCGCTGGCACGAGCTCGCTGCCGTCGCTCTTGCTGATCTTGGTCACCGAGATGGCGCTGCTTGTATTCAGCGCATACTTGGTGGACGCACCGAAGAATCCCCCCAGCGTGACATACGGGGTGATGCCGTCCATGCCCGCGTTCGAAACATTCGCGGTCTTTACTGCAATCAGATAATCCAGAAACTGTGCCATCACTCTTCTCCTTGGTAAACGAGGCTTGTCAATCGCGCTGCATCTTGAGATGGATAGCTGCCGAATGATGCAGGCGCGACGCCGGCAGCGCAGTTTCCACTATAGAACAAAGTCGTCGATGAATGGAGAAATGGGAAGTTCGCCGCGAACGTCCGCTATCCAATAATGTGGATAAAGGTAGATAAAACGTTTGGATGGGCTTTGTGGACCGTCTTCGTACGCTACGGCCGCAGCCGTAAACCGCAGGCCGGTAACGGGAAAAGCACGTAATTCCACAGCCGAGGAACCTGCGTGTGTATCCTTCGCTGGATTGCGTTCCATAGCGCTCGGCCATGGTCCGCGGTTCGAATCAGCTGAGCCGCTGACGACGCAGCCGCTTGTCTGAGAGGCGGGCTTGGGACGGGCCGGCATGGGACTGTTTGGCCTTTGGGGAGCCAGCCGGTATCCGAGCCGTTTCCGCTCGTACCTAACTTCGAGTCTCAATGTCCGGAACCGCGCCTGGAGCGGGCACGTACGATTTGTTGATGACCTCAAGAGACGCTTCCCAAACGCTGGATGCTCTGGCCGCGACGGGGGCCGCACCGGAGCGGAAACCTGACGAGGGGGCCGCGGATGCGCTGGCCGCCACCGATGAGCGAGCGGCTACGGCGGAAGGTCTTTCGCACACCCTACACGCAACCTCAGGGACCACCGCCCGCAGTCAAGCTGGACATCACGCGGTGCTTCCGCTGCCGACTCTCGATGACAAATCAGCCAGCCAAGAACTCCGTCTGCGTTATGAGCAGCTGGGCAAGCTGGGTGAAGGCGGGATGGGAGAAGTGGTCCTGGCGGAGGATCGCGACATTGGCCGCAAGGTGGCGATCAAGCGGATGAAGGGCACCCAAGACGAGTCCGCAGTCCGGCGCTTCGCCGATGAGGTGCGGGCCATCGGTCGCCTCGATCACCCCGGCGTAGTTCCCATCCACGACGTGGGCATCGACCGCCGCGGCGATTACTTCCTGGTGATGAAGCACATCCAGGGCGACACCGTGGAACAGATCATCCGCGGCCTCAAAAAAGGCGACCCCGCGCTGACCGCCCGCTTCACCCACGCCTACCGCGCCGAAGTCATGGCCGCTGTTCTAGAAACCATCGACTACGCCCACCAGCGCGGTGTTCTCCACCGCGACTTAAAGCCCGCCAACATCATGGTGGGGTCGTATGGTGAAGTGACGGTCCTCGACTGGGGCCTCGCCAAGCCGATTGCGCAGCCTGGGGCGGCCGGGGCGACGCCAGTGACGGCTCCGACGACCGCTCCGGCTACGTCCCCAGCCGGCGCAGAACCTCAAAACCGCTCGGCGTCGTCGCTGGCCCCCGAGCGTGTCTCGGTCACCGAGCAGGGGGCCTACGTCGGTACGCCGCTTTACATGTCCCCCGAGCAAGCCGCCGGTCGCAACGACGAGCTCTCCACCCGCAGTGATGTCTACAGCTTGAGCATCCTATTTTGGGAATGGATGAGCCTTGAGCATCCGCGGGCTCAGCACAAGCGGGTCGAAGAGCTCCTCCAGGCGATCCGCAACGAGCCCATCGACTGTGGCTTTAATGGGTGGCTGCAGTTTTCGCGGATTCGGACCCAGGTGCCTTGCGAGTACGCCTGGTTCGCCGCGGGCGGTCTGGCTCACGAGCCGGAGCGACGCTACGCCGATGCCGGCGTGATGCTGCGCGAGCTACGGCGGACCCTCCGAGGTGAGTTCGCGATTCGCTGCCATGTCACGCTCGTCCGCCGCGGCTTCTTTGGCATCCTCCGGCTGATCGATCGGCATGGCATCGCCTTTAACGTCCTGGTGGTGATCTTCACGCTGCTGCTACTCGCGCGGGCCGTGGCGTTTTCCCTTTCCCTGATGCGCTAGGTCATTGGCGACTTTGCCGGGCGCTGCGCAGTACTGACGCTGCACACTGACGGAATTCGCACCCGACTTGGGAAACGATGTGTCATCGATGATGAGCGACAAAAGCGGCACCGTGCGCGTCAAATCCGCCAAGG
>DAORCZ010000952.1:0-3581 GCA_035345735.1 Pseudomonadota bacterium
TGGCGAAGCTGCTTCAGGCTGCGACGCACGGCAACACCGAGGCCGCGACGCGGCGGGCGCTCGTGCTGCGCGCGGAAGGAACTTCGCTGCGAGAGATCGGGATTCGGTTGGCGGCGGAGGGGATGCGGCCCAAAGAAGGTGGGCTGTGGCATCCGGCGCAGGTGGCGAAGCTGCTGGTGGGGGAGGCGTTGGCGGGTCGCCAAGCGTGATGGGCAACGCAGCGAGACTACTGGCACGGCGAGCTCGTCGCGTCGGGCGGCTCTAGGGAGACTGCCGCGGGGGGATATGGGACGGTGCTAGACTGGCTCTGATGCGGGGGAGGTACACAGCGCAGACCGCAGGCACGTCGTGGTTGCTTGGTGCTGTGCTTTTGTTTGGGACCGCGGCCAGCTTTGTCCGGACGCCAGCCGCGCGAGCAGATGGTGTGACCCACTGGGAGTTGAAGAAACAAGCCGCGAACTATCGGCGGATGGGCATGTTCCGCGAGGCGGCGGAGGCTTTGGAGCGATATGCGTCGCCGAGCCTGACCGAGCACGTTGGGTCGGATGAGATGGCCGACGCATTGGCCGATGCCGCCAGACTG
Organism: Pseudomonadota bacterium; assembly: GCA_035345735.1. Lineage (GTDB taxonomy): Bacteria > Myxococcota_A > Polyangia > Palsa-1104 > JAEUJZ01 > JAEUJZ01. Next base: position 584 of record DAORCZ010000952.1, read on the forward strand.
TGGATGGCTCTCGGTGAGGGGGAACGGGCTGCTAGATGTGTCGAGCGTTTCGAGCGGTTGTTGCGATTGGAACGCGAACGTGGCGGAGGCATTTGGATCGACTACGATAGGCCGCGCACCGACCCAAGGGAGACCCTGGCCGCTGAGCTTCGGCTTGAGCTAGGCGTGCACTACGCCGAGCACAAGCCGCTGGCGTTTCAAGCTACGTACTGGGAGCGTGCGCTGCGCTCGCCGTTTGTGTCGCGTAGCCTGGCGCATCGCATTCGCGCCGTGGTCAAACTGGCGCAAGTGCGCTGGCTGCAGTCGTGTCCGATTGCGCAAGAAGACGGGCTGTGCGTCCGGTGGCGGCCATATCGCGCGCCGACGACCGGCGGGCCCCGTTGCGAGCCCTGGACCAAGCTGGATGAGCCGCAGGTCTGGCCGCGGGATGCCCGATTGGTGGCGGCGGCGCTGCAAGGCGTTCGGCGTGCGCTGGCCCCCTATCCGGTGGCGTTGATCTTGGCTCAGCGCCAGGGCGACGAACCGATGGCCCACCTGGGCGACGCGGTCGTGATCGAGGCCGTCGAAGGCGCACTGCTTTTACAAGCGGATGAACTATACGAACGCTTCCTTGCGTTGGCAGTACCCCCAGATCTTGGCCAGCAGGGTATCAAGTTTGACCCGCGATACACGCGTTGGCTCAAGGCACGTTCGCGGCCGATGGATGAAGCACGCTCTCGGCATTTGGACCTCCTGGCACTCAGCGACGGGGTTGCAGGTCAGACCGCTGCCGCTCGCCTAGCGCAATCCTTGGTCTTGGCTGTGGCTGGCCTCTGGTGGATACCCCTACCCTCGCCACCACCGGCCCCCAAGGGCGTCGACCAGGCAGAGTGGGCGATGACGTTTCCATCTGCTTACTGCGACTCGCTGGATGGCAGAGACATACCCCGCCCGATCGAGGATCGGCTTACGGAGTGTGCGGACCGAGCACGGCGACTGGGGATTCGCACGCAAGGGCTCCATCAGTGTGAGCGAATCGCAGCCGCTCTTGGCCTTTCGCAGTGGCGGGCACCGGCGGAGATCCATCTCAGCCCGGTACATATGGCCCTCCCGCTCGATCGCGCTGATGTCCAGACGGTGACGACGGAAAAACGGTAGCTGGCGAACGCTACACCCTGCTCGATCGCAAGACTGGTTAGCGAGCGTCGGCGGGTGATTGGGCGGGGGGGCGACCACGACGCGGCGCCGTCACCACCTGAGGCCCGATACCAAAGGCCAGCCAAGCCGGTGACACGCCAAGGGCCAGCGCGAGTGCTTCGACGGTATTCACCTTCGCCTGTCCGCCCTCCTCGATGTAGCTGACCGTTCCGGGTGTTACGTCGGCCAGGCGAGCCAATGCCGTGCGCGTCTGGCCCTGCTGGGTGCGCAGGGCCTTCAGCCGGTGCGCCATGCTGATGCGTGACGCCTGACTCGATACGTCCGCTGGTTCGTCGAGGCCATAGGCCAGCCAAGAGGCGGAAACCCCAAGGGCAGTAGCCAGCCGCTCAATTGTGCCGACGGTGGTTAGGCTCTTTCGGGCTTCCAGCGCAATCACGACAGGATGTGAGACCCCGGCTAGCTGGGCGAGCCCTGTGCGCGTCAGTCCCGAGAGCTTCAGCGCTTTCTTTAGGCGCAAGGGCAGCGCGTAGTGCAGGGGGTTCTTTTGTCCACGGACCACAGCCTCGCGTAGCACGGTCATTGAATGCAAAAAATTTGAGCATTTTGTCGTCGAAGTACGAAATATTATTCTTGAATCTCGGGAACGGCTGTGTTTGCTTGCAGAGGAGACTGAGCAGCCAGTCTCCCAAAACAAAAGGCCCCCGGCGCGAACCGGGAGCCCATCGCCCGCGTCAGACCGGAACCTTGGACAGTGAAGGCCCGACGCGAACAGGAGGAGTCTATGTGCTTCCGTCTAAATGGTGCAACTGCGTCGCGTCGTCGCTCGCTACCCCGTCGTCAGGCCCCGGCCTCGCCGCCGCTCGCTGTGCTGGATCTGAGCCAGCCGGGGGAGCGGCAAGCACATGATTTTTTGTTGAGAGCGACGAGAAAGCGCGACCGAATGTGGGATCTGCTCACTCTGCATCGGCAGGGTGATGTGCTGCTGTGCGTCGTGCGGTGGGTGCATCCCGACAGCCAGGCCAAGCCGTTCTCGCTGGCCGAGGTCAGCCTGACGCAGCGGGCTGTGTGCTGGCACGACTACCCCAGTTTGCAAGCAGCGCGGACAGCACTCTCACAGAACGAAGGAGCCCCCCGCAGGCCCATCCACGCAGCTTGATGGCAGCCGCCCGCCGCATACCAGCTACGACGCTGAGAGCGTTGGAGGCGACACCAGAGCCCTTTTCACCACAGGGGCCACGGTCTCTTTTGTGATGCCTCGGCGCTTGCAGTAGCCCGACTCCAGCCAAACAGAGAGCAGCTTCGCGCCCTTACTGGCGTTGCAGGAGATGCAGCACCTTGCAATGTTGTCACGCGTCACGATTCTTTGGTCGTTGACGATGTGTTCCCACGATGGCCGGTGCTTTCGCGATGGACTAGCCAGGATGAACTCGACCCCGCAGTAGACGCATCGAGCGTCCCTAGCCAGCACCTCACGTTCCAGCGCTTCGGGAATCTTCCAGCGGTTCACTTGCAGCACATGCCTTCGCCGATGTCTGCATAGTCTACCCACGACTGCGCTGCTGCGTGTGGTGGGGATCGCGGTCTACGCGGGCAGATTTTGGACGTCCATCTGACGTCCAGACGGAGCAGAAGGCGCCACTGTGTTGCCGTCGCTGTCGCGAGTGGAAGGCAGAACCAGCGACGGGGCGAGTGTGGACGTCTGTTGGACGTCACCGTTGACGTCCAATGGACGTCCATATGTGGACGTCCAAGATGGGCTCTGCGCGGGTGTCTGAGCAGCGTTCTGCGGGTCCTGGGGGCTGTCCACTGCGGGCGGGGCCACAGGTAGGGGCATGACGGCAGGACGCACAGCGGGGAGCAC
>DAORCZ010000953.1:0-3576 GCA_035345735.1 Pseudomonadota bacterium
CGCTGGGGGGATTTGTGAACTCCAGCGCGGTGATCCTGTGGTCGTTTAGCTCGCCGCTGGGCGCCTTGGTGTTCGCCGAGAGGCGCGAGGCAATTCGCTGGTTCCTGGGTTTCTTGGCCTTGTTGGCCATCGCGGCCTTGGCCGATCCCTTCCTGGGGGGCGTGCCACCGCTGCCCGCCGCCGCCCGTACCGCTTTTTTCTTCATGAACCTGGGCTGCCTGACCACGGTGATCTTTGTCTTATTGCAGTATTTTGTCAGCCAGAAGGACAACGCGCTTCGTTTGCTGCACGCCGAACAAAGCAAGTCGGACAGGCTGCTGCTCAACATCCTACCGAAGAGCATTGCCGATATTTTGCGCAATGAAAGCCGCACCATCGCCGATCAATATGAGCAGGTCAGTGTCATGTTTGCCGATATCGTCAACTTCACGCCTCTGTCGGCCAGCCTGTCCCCCGGCGAATTGGTCAATCTGCTCAATCAGGTATTTTCGTATTTTGACGGGCTGGTGCAAAAATATCGGCTAGAAAAAATTAAGACCATTGGCGACTGCTATATGGTCGCAGCCGGGATTCCCGAGTCGCGCGCCGATCATGCCCAGATCCTGGCGCGGGTGGCCCTGGAGATTCGAGAATATTTTACGCAGCAGACCTTTCAGGGCATCAAGCTGTCCTTTCGGTTCGGTATTAACTCGGGCCCGGTCGTCGCTGGCGTGATCGGTAATATGAAGTTCGCCTATGATCTTTGGGGTGACACGGTCAATACCGCCAGCCGGATGGAATCGAACACGGTCGGCGGCCAGATTCAGATTACCAAATCGACATACGATTTAATTAACACAGAATTTATCTGTGAATCTAAGGGTACGCTACAGGTCAAAGGCAAAGGCGCGATGGAAGTCTGGCAGATCCAGGGTGAACGCCGCGCCGCCGATGCCCGATAATTGGGGGATGCTGCCCATGCTGTCGTCGCGCACGCGCGCTTCCCGTCTGCACCGCCTCTCGCTGGGGGTCGTGTTCGTAGCCGCCTGTGGCGGCAGCGCAACGGAGGGCGGCGGCATGGGCCCCGTCGATCCGGCGACACAGCCCGAGACGCCTCCGCCGAATCCACAGGTCTGCCGGGGGGCGCCGTATCCCCTGGTCCTGTCACACGGCATGGCGGGGTTCGAGCGCATCGGCCCCATTAACTACTTCTATAACGTGGCGGCGGATCTGCGAAGCCGCGGCGAGCAGGTGTTCGAGAGCCAGGTCGCGCCCTATGACAGCTCAGAAGTACGGGGCCGGGCGCTGGCGCAGTTTATCGACCAGACGCTGCAGACGACGGGGGCCTGCAAGGTGAACGTCATTGCTCACTCGCAGGGCGGCATCGATAGCCGCTATGTCATCAGCACGCTGCACTTCGGCGACCGTATCGGGGCGCTAGTCACCGTCGGGACGCCGCACCAGGGAACGGTGGTGGCGGATGTTGCGCTGGGCACGGTGCAGGTGGCGGGATTCACCGCCGCGACGCTCAATGCCCTGCTGCTGGCGATTCAGGGCCTGACCAGCAACGACACCGGCAACCCCAACATCAAGGCCAACCTGGCGCAGCTATCGACGAAGCAGATGGCGACCTTCAACGCGCAGAACCCCGACGACGCTCGCGTGCGCTACTACAGCGTGGCCGGTCGATCGAGCCTGGCTGCCGGGACCGCCGACTGCACCCCCAGCGTGTGGCCAAACCCATCGGGCCTCGACCTTCTGGATCCGCTGTTGAGCCTGCCCGCCTCGATCTTTCCTTTCTTCGATCCGCCGCTCAAACCGACGCCGAACGATGGGCTGGTCAGCGTCCCCTCAGCGCGCTGGGGGCGCTTCCTGGGCTGCGTGCCGGCCGACCACTTCGACGAAGTGGGCCAGATCGCCGACGGAGCCGATCTGGTGAGCGGCTTCTATCACCGCGACCTGTATCGCAAGCTGGTCGACACCGTGCATCAAGAGGGAAACTAGCGCGGTGCCGAGCCCCGAGTCCCCGCCCCCCAATGCTGGCGAGCTGCTGTCGCTGGAGACGCCGCTTTCCTGCCACTGCCCGACGAGCGGTCTGCGCGTCGAGCTCTCGACCCCGCAGCTCTTGTTCCTATGTTGTCCGCGCTGCGGCGACTACCTGGCCGGCCGACCGATCCTGGGCCCGGGCACCAGCGGGCCGACGGCGGTGGAACGACTTGTGCTCACCCCCGAGGAGGAGCGGCAGCTGCGCCAGGCTCTGGCGATGAGCGCCGAGGAGCCGCTGCCGGCCGCGCTGCAGCAACTGCTCGACTGCACGCTGCCGGTGCCGCTGGCGGTGGCGCAGACCCGACTCGCGCAGCGCCCGCGGCTCTTGCCTGAGCTCAGTGCAGCGCTGTTCGGGCCCGATGACGAGCTGCGACGCCTGGCCCTGCGCCTCGTCGCGCGCATGCCGCAGCCGCCGTTTGCGCTGCGGGCGGGGGCTCTGCACGCCATCCAGGGGTGGCTGGCGGACGACGTCGGGGCGGCGACGCTGCAGGGGGCACTGATGGCGCTGCATCCCCTAGCCAGCCTGGGTCGGGCCGAAGGTCTGCGGGCCGAGGTCGAGCGCATCGCGCGCCGCGCCGCCGAGCGCACCGATGAGGCTGGGGCACTGACCCACCAGCTCGCCAGCGCCGTACTGGCCGCTATCGAACGCAGCGCAGCCGCCAAGCAGGCACAAGCCCGCGCTGATCTGCACGAGCTCCTGAGCCAGCTACACGCAGGACACACCGATGCCGCCCGCGCCGTGCTGGAGCGCGCTTACCCCACCTCCGATCCCGATGATCCCGACGGCGGCATGACCGGCCGCATAGCGCTGTGCGAAGAGGCCGTGCGCACGCTCGCCAGCCAGCCCAAGACCGACGCGACCCGCGCCCAGATCGAGACCCTGCTGCAATGGGCCCTGGCCGCCGCCGAGATCTACGCATCGTGGGCCACCGCCGGGGGCGAGGGCCTATCGCGCATGGTGCAAGTAAATCGCCTGCGCGGCCGTCTGCGCCGCGGCGCGTAGGAACGTGATCGGCAGCGCGAGCCGCGGCCGCTGCGCGAGGTCGAGTTCTTCCCCCGCCGCGCTGATCAAGCGCTAGGTGCGCATCATGGCCCGCAGGTGATCCAGGGCGGCGAAGCTCACCTGGCCGAACACCTCTTCGAGTGCCCAATGGGTCGGCTCATCAAGCTTGGCGTGCGGGTCCATAGATCTCGAACAGCGGGCCCGCAAAGCAGGCACCGAAGCGAGCCAGCCACTGCAGGCGCGTACCGACGTCTGCGACATCGAGGATCTCGATCGTCTGCGCGAGGTCGGCCACATCCTTCGCTGTCAGCCGCAGGATGCCCATTCCAAGCACTGCGCCGCTCTCGTCTTTTCCTTCGTGCACGGTGATGAACAGCGTCGTGCAGTCGCTCCACAGGTCGAAGCCCAGGTCATCGCGGATGACCTTGAAGCCGCTCAGGAAATACTCCCGCCCATCCTCGGCCAGCATTGGGAAGCGATAGCGCATATTGCGGACGCTCCTGACAGACCCGTGGGTTGAGCAGGCGGGCGTAGGTGGCGGCACGAAA
>DAORCZ010000954.1:0-3567 GCA_035345735.1 Pseudomonadota bacterium
CCTGCGACCAAGCGCAGAAGTGGACGACCAGCCACTGCAACGATCAGGACCATCCACTGCTGACCGTGCAGAACCTGACGTTCATCGACGGCAACGCTCGCGGCCTAAACCCCGGCGGCGGCGGCGCGATCTTTGCCCGCGGCGGGCGGCTGAAGATCGTGAACTCTCGCTTCTTCCGCAACACCGTCGATGAGACCGGTCCTGATGTCGGCGGCGCCGCCGTGCGGGCCCTCGACCAGTCGATGGGGTTGCCGCTCTATGTTGTAAGCAGCACCTTTGGGGGCGACGGGGGCCTGGGCAACTTCGGCTCAAACGGCGGCGGGCTGTCCAGCATCGGCGTCTCGTACACGGTCTTAAACAGCCTGTTTAGCCAGAACGCGGCGATTGGCTATGGCGCAAACCCGGCGCGATCGGGCACACCGGGCGGCGGCAGCGGTGGAGCCATCTACTGCGATGGCAACACGTTCACCCTCAGCCTGTGCGGCGTGAAGATGACCGGCAACACCGCCAAGGAAGGCGGCGGCGCCATCTTCTTCGTCAGCAACAACCGCACCGGCTCGCTGATCATCAAGGACTCGTTGCTCAGCCAAAATCCCAGCATGGGCTTCGAGACCGCCGGCTACAAAGGCATCTTCGTCCTGGCCAGCGGGCCGCCACAGGTCAGCAACTCGACGATTCAGTAGCGGTGCGGCGCGTCCCCGGATGGGCCGGGGATTCGCGATATGCTCAGACCATGCTTGAACTGATCTCTGAGTTTCTGCAGAGCGGTGGGGCGGGGTCTGCCTCAGCGCGGGCCGAACTTGTCGCGGGGCTCGCCGGCTTTGCCCAGGCCGTGGTGGCCTCGCGCGGCCGAGGCGACCGGCGTCTGCTCCTGCGGGCCGAGGGCGATGTGCGCGCTGCTCCCGCCGACTGCTTTCGCTTCGATGCGCTGGGGCGGGCGACGCTCTACGCTGGAGGCCGTCGCTACGCCGCCGGTCGCTTTGAAGTCCTGCCGCTGCAGGTGCTGTCGCAGCGAGCGGCCGAAGCGCAGGCCCACCGCGTAGAGCGCCCAGCTCAGCTACGCCTGTGCGTCTTCGATGGGGCGGGGCCAGCGACGGATATCGGCGCGCTGCAGGCCTCAGCCCCTCCGCGCACGCTCTTCCAGGTCGCTTCGCAGTTCAACTGTCTTGAAGCCCCGGGCGCCTTCATTACCGAGGTGGCGGACTATCTCCACGATCCGACGCAGGGTCCGCGGGCTTCCGTCTCCGCGTTTCCCGGCACGCTGCTGCGTCACTATGCCGCCCCGGTTGTTCCGGTGGGAACGGCGTTGCCCTCGGGCACTTTCGCGGCGCGGCGCATGGTCCAGGTCACCGATGGACCGCAGCTCAATTTGCTGGCGGCTGCCTGCCAGCCGGGGATCGCGACGGTGCGAAACGGCTATCTGCGGCCGGATGATGTGGCGGATCCCGAGGCGTTCGCGAGCCGGTTGACGGCGGGGTTTGATGCGCTCTGCGTGGGCGTTCACGAGGACGTCGAGGTGGTGCTGGGCGCGGACTGGGATGGGGCGGTGGCGGGCGCGCCGCATCGTCGGATCAGCCAGGTCTTCACCTCGACAATGGCTGCCGGCATGTACGGTGAACTGCGTCGCGAGGAGGCCGCGATCGCGCACATCCTGCAAACCCTGCAGCGCCTGGCCTATCTGGGCACGCTGCGGGCGGCGGCGGCTCATGGTCATGACTACGTCGTGCTGACGCTGATCGGCGGCGGCGTGTTCGGCAATCCGCTGCCGGTGATCTGGAGGGCGATCCAGTGGGCACTGTCCGAGGTCGCCTCGCAGCTTCATCGCGACCTGGTGGTCATCGTCAACGGCCGCAACCTCGGCGAGCACATCGATCCGCGCGAGCTGGCCGACGCCGCCCACAGTCGGGGCGGAGTCCTCCTGCGCTTCGGTAAGACCCTAACCGAGGTGGTCTAGGCCAAGTTCCTAGGCACGGCCTGCGCGATTCGCGGAATTGCTTGCCATCCGGCACGTCGCGGTTGACCGAGGTACGGACTCCGCACATCATGAAGAAGTAGTAATGGTCCTGAGCTCTGCTTTGTCCTGTGGGGGAGATGAATGAGCATTCTTTCGACCGACTTTCGCAAGTGTGTCGAGACCTCTGAGCGCGTGGCATGGAAGCTGGATGAGGTCGTGCCGCCAGAGAGCGTGCTCGACCTGCACAAGAGCTTCATGCCGGCCGGCATGTTCTTCGGCGGCGAGCTCGGTTTTCTCTCGGAAGAAGAGAAGCGTCGCCTGAATCAGATCTTCGGCAACGCCTACGGCTATCTGTTCTATTTCGTCGAGGCCTACATCATCAATATGGCGATGGAGCATGCTCGGGCCGAGCTCTACGGCGACGAGCACACGCTGCGCGCCATGCTGCGCTTCGCGGAAGAAGAGGTGAAGCACCAGCAGCTCTTTCTGCGCTTCGGCGAGCTGTTCAACGCCAGCTTTGGCAGCCCCTGCGATGTGGTCGACAACCCGCAGGCGGTGGCCGAGATCATCCTCAGCAAGTCGCCGATGGCGGTGCTGCTGGTGACCCTGCACCTGGAGATCATCACCCAGGCGCACTACGTCGATGCCATGCGCGACAATCGCGACATGGAGCCGCTTTTTATCAGCCTGTTTAAGTACCACTGGGTCGAGGAAGCGCAGCACGCCAAGCTCGACGTCCTGCAGCTAAACAAGCTGCGAGCCGATGCCGCGCCTGCGCAGGTTGAGACGGCGATCAACGACTACTTCGATATCGTCAGCGCCTTTGCCGGCCTGCTGGCAGCGCAGGCCAAGCTCGATGTCGGCAGTCTAGAGCGCGCGCTCGGCCGCCAATTCAGCGAGACCGAGCAGGCTGCGATCGAGGCGGCGCAGCGACGAGCGTATCAGCGTGCATTCTTGTACGACGGGCTGACCAACAACCTGTTCCTTGAGTATCTAGCCGAGAATTTTTCCCCGGCCTTGGCTCGCGCGCAGCAAGTCAGCGCGCTCTATGCGTAGGAGTCGGCAATGAGTACAACGCCTGCTCCGGGGACGGTGAACACCATGACTGAGACCGCAATCTCCCGTCTGGTCAAAGCAGTCGGCCGCGAAAAAGGGATGCGTGTGGCCAACGAGGCCATGCGCGATCTGGGTCTACCTCAGCTGCAGACCCCGACCGATCTGTTGAACTTTGCCAATCACCTGATCCACCTCGGTGGAGCCATCGAATTCGTCGGTCGCGCGCTCAAGGTCTCGGCGCTCCTGCGCGGCGCGGTCGACAGCAAGGGCGCGGCCGCCTAAGCCTGCCGCTCGCGCTCACGATCACAGCCCGCGATCCAGGCCGGGTGGCGGATTCTTACGCGCTCGTTGGGCGTCCCCGCGGGGTGTTCCCTCGGTCTGAATCTTCCATCGCGTAGGCAACGCGTAGCCCGCGCGCAGCCAGAACGCACGCCTAGAACCCAAACATGGAGCTCATGATGCAACGCACGATTGTCGTAGCTGGGCACGGACCCGGTATCTCGGATGCTGTCGCCCGGCGCTTCGGCCGCGAGGGCTTTTCGGTCGCCATCGTCGCC
>DAORCZ010000955.1:0-3565 GCA_035345735.1 Pseudomonadota bacterium
GCCGTGCTGATGAACACCGCCATCGCCGGGGCCAAGGACGCCGTGCTGATGGCCGAGGCCATGCGCCAAGCAGTCGAGGCGGGCCGCAAAGCATTCCGCGCCGGTCGCATCGGACGCAAGCTGTACGCCAATGCCTCCTCGCCGACGAGCGGCACCCTGCCCAGACTCAGCGGAGAGGCGGGCGCAAACAACAGCCTGCCGCCTGTCGGGCCCTACGAGATTGAGTGATCATTGAGTGATCACGGACCCGCGGCACTGATCGAGCTGCCGCCTTCGATGTCTCCGCCGCCGCGAGCTGGGGGGCGGACGTTCTCGGCGACGATCCTGCTTATCACCGACGGACTTCATCTGCCGGATGTGTCGCATCAGTCGGCGCCAGAGCGGCTGATGACGCGGCTCCAGGCGGTGCTGCGCGCGGTGCCGCCCGGCGCGATCGCGGTGCAGCTTCGCAACCGACACGTCTCGACGGGGGCGCTGCATCGATTGGCGCAGGACCTGCGTGCGTTGACCTTGCACTATGCCGCGCCGCTTCTGATCAACGATCGCTTGGATGTCGCGTTGGCCGTCGGTGCCGACGGTGTGCACCTGCCGGGAAAGGGCCTGCCGGTGCAGAACGCGCGGGCGCTGCTGGGGCCGGGACGAGTGCTGTCGGCCGCGGCGCACTCGCTGCCCGAGGCGCGCATGGCGCTTTTGGCGGGCGCCGATGCCGTGACCCTGAGCCCGATCTGGGACACTCCGTCGAAGCCGCCCCGCCCCGACGGAAAAGACGACGTCCGGCCGCTCTCACCAGCGGTCCTTTCGGCGGCGGTGGCGCAGCTGGGTCGGCCCTACGGCCTGCCGATTTTTGCTTTAGGGGGAATCGATTCGCTGTCGCGGGTCCGCGAGTGCGCAGCGCAGGGCGCCCGTGTGGCCTGTCTGCGCGCGCTCTTGTCGGGGGAAGAAGACGAGGTCGCCGCTCGCGCGGTCGACTTTGTCGCCGCCGTCGCGGGGGCTACTTCGACTGCCGCGTGACCATCGAGTTCTGCTGGTCGGTCGCGAAGTCGGTGCCTAGCAGGTACTCGCGCGAGCGAGCCCGCGCCTTGAGCGACCACTGGAAGTAGGCGGTCATGTACTTCTTGCTCAGGTCTTGCGTGCGCGTGCGCGGCGCCGTCGAGTCTTTGGTGCAGTAGGTGTCGTAGTAGTTGTCGACGAAGTCGCCGAGGTTGGCGCCGCCGAACTTGATGGCCACGGCCGGCATGCGCGACGCGTCGTAGAAGTCCTGGAAGCTCTTGGTCGGCGGCGACTGCACGCACGGTGGCGAACCGGTGGTGGTGATCTGCGCTCCGAGCAGCGCGACGGTGGCGTTGCCGGCGAGGGCGACCCGCGAGATCTCGGTGATGCCGTCGATCGGGCCGCTGGCCGTCGCGACATCCACCGGATCGACCAAGAACAAGGCGCCGATGCGGTTGTCGTTGGCGGCGAGCGAGGCGCTGATCTTGCCGCTGAGCTGATAGCCCACCAGGCCCAGGCGCTGGGTGTCGATGTGCTGCGTGCTGGCGTTGTTGACGAAGGCGTCGAGCAAGCCCTTGGCGGCATCGCGGTAGGCGACGTGGTTGCTCTGGTTGGCCACGTCGTAAAGCGCAACCAGGAAGCCATGGCTGGCCAGCCGATCGCCGTAGGCCCGCATCGCGGAGCTGTTCGTGTATTCCGGCGGCGCGATCATCACCAGCGGATAGGTCGCCTCTTTCTTCGACAGCGCCGAGCCGTCGTCGCTGGGTCCGAGCAGCATGAGGCCGCTGATGCCAGATGGCGGCGTCGGCGCGGTCAGCGAAGCGACCAGATACGGTCCCGGTCCCGAGGGGTCGTTGACGTCCTTGGCCATGTCGGGGGTCACCCCGGCATCGCCCGGTTTGCAGCCGCCATCACTGCTGCAGGTCGCCCGCTCTGGCAGATAGAACGAGCAGCCCGCTCCTCCGGCGCCAGAAAACAGCAGCGCCGAGCCAGAGAGGAGGCCGGTCACCAAACCCGTAGCCACTACTGAGGACAGCGCCGAGCGCGGCCCAGGACTGATTTGCATGCGTCGCATGTGCTTGCTTCTCCCGAATTCTTGAGTGCCCACCAGATGATACCACGCAGCCACGACGGCTTTGTGGCCGCTGGCATGCGCCCCCGCAGAGTGGTTGGGCGCCGGCTTGGACGCTTGGACTGGGCAGCCGACCGGCGGCGCGGTCAGGGGGCGGGGGCTGGGCCTCGACGTTTCTCGGCTTGGCGCTGACGGCCCGGGGCGCGGACAAAGGGCAGACAGCCTCGGGACAAGGTGATAACATCGGAAACGCCTTTGTCTTTCCCTAGATAGACGTCGCTGTCCCTACGCCGACCCCTGGCTCTGCCCTGCGTGCGATCGATCGCCAGGCCGCCGCTCAGACGTCTACCCATGCCCCCAATGCCAAGAGATCGTCAGCCAACCACATGACTATCGCCCCCCTTCGGCCTCTGCCGACTCGCTTCATGGGTGCCCGCTTGGTGCCGCGCTTGCAGCTCGCCAGCTCGGGCTTTTTGCTCAACTCCCGCGACGGAGAGACGTTTTCGCTCAACGAGACCGGCCGCTGTCTTTTGCTGGCCTTGCTGCGCGGCGTGCCGCCCATCGATGTCTGGCGCGTCCTCCCCAGTCGGTTCGAAGTCAGCGAGCTGCAAGCTCAGCGCGATGCCCAGCTGTTCTTAGCCCGCTTGTTCGACGTCGGTCTGCTGGAGCTTCCACCCGAGCGACCGCGTGAAGTCGAGAGTCAGACCAGCGATCCCGGCCGCGACGAAGACGAGGAGGACGCACCATGAGCGAGCTGCGGATCGCTGTCACCGGCCTTTCGGTCGTGGGCTCGCTGGCCCCGGGCTTGCCGGTCGTCCAGAGCTTGCGCGCCGTCGCTGCGGGGGGAGGACCGTCGGGCAGTGGCGGGGCTACGGGCGCGGGTCGCATCGACCTGACAAATCGACCACGCATCATCGGTCTGGCCTACGACCCGCTGGAGCCGGCGAGCTACGATCGTCAGCTGCTCGACGCCAGCTACCTGGTGCCGTATCCCGCGCAGGGGCCGTCGGCGCTGCTGGCGCGACTGCGCTACATCCACGCGCGCGAGCGGCTGGATGTGATCGTGCCCACGCTTGACTCGGAGCTTGGGCACTACATCTCGCTCGCGCCCGAGCTGCGGCGGATGGGCATCCACCTGCTGGTACCGAGCGCCGCGGCGTTCAAGCGGCGCAGCAAGAAAGAGCTGCCCACGGTCAGCGCGCTGTCGTCGGTGAAGGTACCGCGCTCGGTCGCAGTGAGCAGCCTGGCCGAGGCTTACCAGCGGGCGGGGAAGTTCAAGCTGCCGTTCGTCGTCAAAGGCAACTTGCACGGCGCCACCGTCGTTCACAGCCTGGATCACATGGCTGCCGCGGTCAGCGATCACGCCAATCGCTGGGGCTATCCCGTCGTGCTGCAAGAGTTCATCCCCGGCACCGAGTTCGATGTCGTTGCGCTGGCCGATGAGGCCTGGCAGATCGTCGGCGCGGTGCCGATGAAGAAGCTGCAGCTCGACGATCGCGGCAA
>DAORCZ010000956.1:0-3562 GCA_035345735.1 Pseudomonadota bacterium
CGCTGGCCGCCAGGACTGGACCTCGCTGCGCAGCAGCATCTTGTTCGGGAGGCCCTTGCAGAACACCTCTACGACGACCTGATCCCCTACGGTAAGTGGCGTCGTGGTCGCGACAAACAACCCCCCGTTGGGCAGGTCGGCGTGGTACGCGTCGTCGAAGTCCTGTCGGTTTTGAAAGCGCGCTTTCAGGATCTGCATCGGGGCGGGACCATATCACAATCACTCCTCTGGGCAAGCACGCCCTACGCAGCCGAAAGCGAGGGGCGGCCGGGCTTTTGGGGGTCCGCACGCGGAAGCCCGATGCCTCTGTGCAATTGCTGTACAGTGCGGCGCATGAAGGTGCTGATCATCATTCCCACCTACAACGAGCGCGAAAATATCGGGGCGCTGATTGCCCAGATCCACGACGCGCTCCCCGTCGCTGACGTGCTGATCGTCGATGATGCGTCACCGGATGGCACGGGCCAGCTTGCGGACGAGCTCGCTAAGAGCGACTCCCGGCTGCGTGTCATGCATCGCAGCGGCAAGCTGGGTCTGGGCACCGCCTACTTGGCCGGCTTTCGTCTGGCGCTAGAGCATGGCTACGACTTCGTGTTCGAGATGGACGCCGACTTCAGTCACGATCCGCGCTACCTGCCGATCATGCTGCGCGCCGCCGGCGGTCAGTCCGATGACGCCAGCGCCGCCCCGCGCGGCGAGGCCGCCGATATCGTCATCGGCTCGCGTCGCGTCCCGGGAGGTGGCACGGAAAACTGGGGCCTGTTGCGACGCTGCATCTCGGCCGGCGGCAGCCTGTACGCGCGCGTGATCTTGGGCGCGCTGCGTCCCGGGACGTTTCTCGGCTTGCCGGTCGCCGACCTGACGAGCGGCTTTAAGTGCTTCCGCCGCCGCGTGCTCGAAGCCCTCGACTTAGACAGCGTGCACTCGGAAGGCTACAGCTTTCAGATCGAGCTCACCTATCGCGCGCTGCGTCGCGGCTTCGTCGTGCGCGAGATCCCGATCATCTTTGTCGACCGCCGCGCCGGCCAGTCCAAGATGTCCTCGCGCATCTTCTTAGAAGCGATGGGCGTGGTGTGGCGGCTCCGCCTGCAGCATCCGTAGCCGGTGCTCTCCCCGCCCGAACGTCCGACTTTTCGCCCCGTTATTTCCGCAACAATCTGGCTAATAAATTAGCGCAGCCGTCGCTGAGCGGCGACGCAGATCTCTTGCCGATTGCTGCTTAGCTGGGTGGCGCGGACTTCGTCAAAGCCCATCGCCGAGAGCTGTTCCAGCCAGCGCGGGACCTGCGCTGCCAGGCTCCAGTCGTTGAGCTTCAGAGTCAGGAGCGCACCGCGCAGCGTCGAGCGCAGCGTGCCGACCAGCCGACGCAGACCATGCAGCGCCACCTGCGGAGCCAGGTTGACATCGAGCAGCAGCCAATCGACGCGAGCCGGTAGCGCCTCGCGCCGCAGCTCGGCCAGGGTCGTCTGTAAGTGCGTAAAGCGCGGCTGCTGCAGCACGCGCGGATCCATGGCGCCGGGGTCGACCCCGACCACCGTAAGCCCGCGCTGCAGCAGGGCCCAGCTCGCGCCACCGGGAGCAGCGCCAATCTCGACGGCCACCTGCCCTGAGCGCAGCGGCAGGCCGCCAAAGGCCAACCCTTCTTCCAGCTTCAGCCAAGCGCGGGACGGCGCCTCGGGGGGCAGGCGCAGCGGCAGGCGCCCACCGGGATGGGGCGAACGCCCGACGCAGTGGCGATGCAACCCGAGCAACCAGGGCTCGTCGCCGAGCGGTGCGATCGCAGGGGCATCGGGATGCTGCGACCGAGGCGGCAGGACGACATCTAGCAGGAGCTCCCCCGGCTGCTGTGCGGGTCCCGGACGCAGACGCAGGGCCGGCAGCGCCTCGACGATGGCGGCCGTGACCTCGGGAATGCGCGAGTCAAAAGGCGCCTCAGCCTCGCCATCGCGCGGAGAGTCGTCATCATGGCGCCCCGGTCGGGCATAGACCTGCAAGCCCAGTCCCGAGGGCAGCGCAAGGCCGGACGCCATCAGGGACTGCACGCGCTCGGCAACCTCGCTGGCTGAGCCCGCCCGCCCCAGCGAGGCACCGAAGGCGCGGAAGAACACGGCCATAGCCAGCTCATCCGCCCGGTCGTCCAGCGCCAGCGCCGGCTCGCACTTCCAGGTCAGCAGGCCGGGGCGCATGAAGGCCGGTCGATAGCTGGGCCGACAACGCGCAAGCTCGGCCTTGGCGGCGGCTTCCGCTCCGATCTGGCAGAGGGCAAACGCGAAGGGAAAGCGCACCCCAGTCGCGGCGGCAGCAGCCCGGGTCGGGGAGGGCTGCGGCGGCTCCGAGATCACGTAGTCCAAGGTCGCAGGATGGGGCGAAGACACAGAAGTGGAGCCTTCTTAACACAAGGCCGCACCAGAGCCGGGGGTCTCGGGTATAAAACGAAGTCATGCTGCAGTCGCCCAGGCGTCAGGGGCTACACGCCCTCCTCTCCCCCCGTTCGCACCCGATCGTCGCGAGGCCGGCCCCTTGGCTGGCTGGGCTTGTCGGTCTTGCGCTGTGGCTGCTGCCACTTGCCGCCTTCGCCGGTGTGGACGGCGTCGAGACCGATCTGGGCCAAAAGCTGAACGCGCTTCTGGCTTCCGGCAACACCGGCATCTGGGTGTACGGCCTGGCTTTTCTCGCCGGCTTCTTCACCAGCCTGACGCCGTGTGTCTATCCGCTCATTCCGATCACCGTCAGCCTGTTCGGCGCACACAGCAAGGAAGCCTCGCGCAAGACAGCACTGCTTTTGGCCGCGAGCTATGTCGGCGGCATCGCCTGCATGTACAGCTCGCTGGGTATCTTGGTGGGCCTCACCGGCGCCAAGTTCGGGACGTTTATGACCAGCAAGCTGGTGATGATCCCGGTGATCTTCTTCTTCGTCGCCATGGCCGCCTCGATGTTCGGCGCCTTCGAACTGGCGCTGCCCGTCGAGCTGAACACTCGCTTGTCGCAGGTCGGTGGCAAGGGCTTCCTCGGCGCCTTTCTGATGGGCCTGGTCGCGGGCCTGATCGCCGCGCCCTGCACCGGTCCCCCGCTGGCGGCGCTGCTGCTGTTCGTCGGGACGCAGCAGTCGGTAGTGCTGGGCGGCTCGCTGCTGTTTGTCTATGCGCTGGGCATGGGCGTGCTGTTCTTCATCATCGCCGGCTTTGCCCTGACGCTGCCCAAGTCTGGGGCGTGGATGGACGCCATCAAGCACATGTTCGGCGTCATCATGCTGGTCGCTGCGCTTTACTTCGCGCGCAACCTGCTATCGCCGCTGCGCGACTACGGCAAAGCCAACCTCAGCTTCCTGGGTGTTCACGGTGCGCTGATGGCCGCCGGCATCGCGTTTGGTGGCTTGCGCCTGGCATTTTCCGACGGAGCACGCTCGGCCGCGCGCAAGAGCCTGGGCATCCTGCTTTTGACCATCGGGCTCTTCGGTTCGGTGTCGTGGTTCTTGGCGCCGCGCGACATCGGCACCGTCTGGCTGCACGATGAAGCCCAGGCCGTGGCCCAGGCTGGACGCGAGCACCGACCGCTGCTCGTC
>DAORCZ010000957.1:0-2223 GCA_035345735.1 Pseudomonadota bacterium
GCCCGTTAGCTGAAGGGCGCCCTGGATCGGGTCGCGACCATCCGCTGCGACGGCTTCGCCGCGAATCAGGCGGGCGTACAGCGCCAGCATCTTGGCGACGCGCGGGTCGTGGTCGCCGCGCTGAAACGCCTTCTCGGCGTAGGCCAGGTTCGAGTTGCGTTCCTCGCTGCGCCGCAGAAACAGCCGCTCGACCAAGCCGGCAACCTGCGCGGCTTCCTGACCCGGGGCCAGCGACGGGGGATTTTCGCCAACCGGGACCAGGACGGCGCACAGCGTCTGCACCATGTACGGGTGGCCGTGCGTCCAGTCGTAGATCGCATGGAGGAGCGCATCGACATCGGCACCACTTGGCCGCAGACCGTCGCGCAGGGCGGCAAGCTGCGCGCGATCGAAGTCGGCCAGGTCGATGCGCTGGCCAATGTTAAAGGGCGTGATCTGCTCGTTGCGGATCAGATCGCCCGGCTGCGCGACCCCCAGCAAGCAGATGCTGAGGCGCGCGTATTCGGCATCATCGGGCCGTGCGTTGTACAGCGCCCGCACCGCGGCAAAGAAGTCGTCGCTGCTAAACGGCAGGGCGCGAACCGCGTCGATCTCGTCGACAAACAGGACGATGCGACCGCGGATGTGGACCAGCAGAAGCTCGCGCACGAAGCGCGAAAAGCGCTGCACGATGGGCAGCTTGTCGTGGGTCACCCAGAAGTCTTCGGTGGCGCTGCGCAGCGCTTCATCGCCAAGCTGGCGGGCGATCTCATCGACGATGCCGAAGTACCAGTCGGCGGCGGTCGTGGTCGTGCCGCCGAGGCCCGTGAGATCGACGGTGGCGCAGCGGACGTCGTGCCCTTCCGCCAGGCGACGTGCGACGCGATAGCGCAGGCTGGACTTGCCCATCTGGCGCGGAGCCAGCACGTAGCAAAACTCGCCCCGCAGGAGTGCGGCGGGCAGGGCTTGGTCGGCATCGCGCTCGACGTAGAAGTGCGCTTCGGTCAGCGTACCGCCGGCCTTGAAGCGCAGGGGCGAGGGAGGCGAAAGAGGCTCCACAGATCACCGATACAGGGCGCGGAAATAGGTTTCGAACAAGGGGCAGCGCAGGCGGTATTCGCCAGGCTTGGTCTCGACGACCAGACCCTTGCGGTAGAGCTTCAGGTAGTGGTCGGGGGGCACGCTGCTGCGCGGGGCCTGCAAGATGGCGCTAAGCGTTGGCCGCAGCCCCTCGCGTTCGACGTAGCCGCGCAGGCGCTGCAGGCTGCTGGTGAACAGGCCGCCGTAGTGGTCGGTGGACTCAAGGACTTGCCCCAGCGACTTTTCGCCGCAGGCCGCTTCGTACATCGCAACGCGCGAATAGAACGGATGACCACTGGTCAGGCGATGGAGCTCGCGCAGCCCGGCATCGTCCTGATCCAGCCCGTACAGCAGGGCTTCAGCGCGAAGCTGGGTCAGCGAAAATCCATCGAGCACGATGGGCGTCGATAGGCCAAAGAAGGCGGAGTGATCGGTCGTCTCAAGGAAGCCGGCCTCGGCGCCGATGGTGACTAGCATGCGCAGATGCTGATAGATCGGCGTGCGATCTTCGGCCATGGCGCGCAGCACGGTGAAGAAGTCGGTCTCGATCGGGGCGCCGTGCAGGTGGTCGGCTTCTTCGATCAAAAGCAGCGTGCGCTGCACGGGCCGCGACAGCACGTGCTGTTCGAAGGCGCGGCGAAACTTGCGCTTGGCATCGCCGGGGGCCTTGGCGGCCCGGGCCACGACAGCATCGACGCGCTCGATGCCGAGCTGTTCTAGCGCGGTGCGCAAGAGCCCCATCAGCAGCTCGTCCAGCGTCGGGGGCGGCGGGCTGGCGTCCTTGCGCAGGTTGAAGCGAATGACTTCGGTGCGCTGGCCACTGGCGGTGTCCTGCTGGGTGATGCGCGACAGCAGGTGCTGCACCATCCAGCTCTTGCCGTAGCCCTCGGGGGCTTGCAGCGTGACGGGCGAGCCGACCTCGCGCAGCTTGTTCATCGACAAGAGCTCAGCGTCGCGGCGCGGGATGTACCACAGTGGGTCGTAGGCGGTCTGCGGGCTCCGCGCAAGGTAGGCCGGGGCCGGGGTCAGTGGTGGCAGCGCGGACTCATAAGCGCTGGCCGGACACGCATACACCAAGCCCAGCGCGGAGCGTCCGGCATCGTCGGGGGATACTCGACGCACATGGCCGATCAGACGCCCTCCGCTTAACACCGGCGATCCCGA
>DAORCZ010000957.1:2323-3561 GCA_035345735.1 Pseudomonadota bacterium
CGCAGCAGCGCCCAGTCGGCCTGATCATCGAAGCTCTCGACAGTGGCTTCCTGCGGCGTGGCGTCGTCATTGAACTGCACGCGAATCGGCAGGTCAGCCGGCAGAGGCCGCACGACGTGAGCGCACGTCACCAGCAAGTCGGGACGGACCAGATAGCCCGTACCCTGCCGATGCGCAGCGACGATGCGCGCACACGCCGCCTTGACGTGGTCCAGCGACAGCTCGACCGCAGCCATGCCGACCGAGTGGGGACTGGCCGTAGCGGAGCTGCCCGACATGCGCGCGCCTGACGGTGCAGGCACTGCGGCCGTGCCAGGCGATGTAGCGGTGCTGACCCGCGAAGCAATCCGCGCTAGGCCGGCAGCGATTTCGTCGTCGTCTCGAACCACCTCCAACAGCAGCGTGGTTCGCGCGACACGGTCCATGTCCGACGAAAAACGGCGATAGACCTGGGGAAAAAAGTCCCTGCAAAAAGCGTCAAAGTCGGCCGGGGTGCGAAGAGCGTCGTCGAGCCTCTCTCGCAGCGTGCGTGACATAGTAAATACGTATCATGGCGCAGGTCGCGTGTTCGAGCCCAACCTGGCGGCAAGTCCTCAGCCGCCATCCGGGCGGGTCAGGTCCCTCGTCCTGCGGCATCTTGCGGACCTCGCGGTCTCCGACGGCACGGGGACGCTTGCTGCTCGCATGCTTGAATGAGCGTTTCCTGGCCGCCGTGGCAGGCCCAGCACCAGCCCCCGGGACTGCACATCGCGAGCGACCTTAACCTCGCGCACGTTGCGGCGATCGCGCAGCAGCGGACCCGGAAAGAAGATCAGCGAGCGAGGATCGAACTCCTGAAACACGCCGCCGCGCAGCGTCGGGTCCTGGCGACGAATCGCCGGCTCCGTGAGCGGCAGGGGGAAATCACGGAGCGCGACTTCCAGCAGAAACAAGTCGCCCTCATCAAAACCAAAGAGCGCGTTCTGGATGAACTGCAGCTCGTGTTTGAGGTTGCTGAACGTGTAGCCAAACATCGAGACGATGCGGCGGCTCGGCGGCAAGCTACAGGTACTTCTGATCGACGAAGCCACCGACGGATTTGGCGATGGCTTCAAGCGGGGTCGCGACCTCGACCTCATCGAAGTGTGGGGCTTGCATGAACGAGTCCATGCGGTCGCCGAACGCCATAAAGCTCGGCGTGATTTGCAGCGCTTGCGCCAGCGCCTCGACGGTCTCAAGCCGGGGGATGGCCCGCTCGT
>DAORCZ010000958.1:0-1976 GCA_035345735.1 Pseudomonadota bacterium
GTTCGAAAACCAAGGCACGGTGCGACAGGCTGACTTGATTCTCTATGCCCAGGAGCTTGGGCTGGATGTTCGGCGCTTTCAGGTGGATCTCGAAGCCAGCCGATCCCGAGTAGCTCGCGAGCGCTCGATTGGCGACAAGCTAGACCTAGGAGGGACGCCGACGTTCTTCGTCAACTGCCGCAAGGTTGAGGGCCCGCTATCGCTCGACAACCTGCGTAGCTACATCGAAGCGGAGGCCGCCAAATGAGCCGTTCTCTGTCGCGTCGGGATGCTCTCCTTCTGCCCCTTTTGGGGGGGCTGTTCTGGGAAGCCGGGGGCGGCGTGGCATGGGCAGGGCAGGGGGTAGGCAGCGCGGCGGCCGAGATCGCGCTGCCTGATACCAATGGCACCACCGTCCGCCTGAGCAGCTTTCGCGGCAAGGTGGTGGTCATCGACTTCTTCGCTTCGTGGTGCGAGCCCTGCATGCGCGAGCTACCCGAGCTTGAGAAGCTGCACCGTCAGCTCAGCAAGGCGGGAGTGGTGTTTCTGGGCGTCAACCTCGACAAAGAGCGCAAGAACGCCCTGGCGCTGATTCAGCGCTTTGGCCTGACGTTTCCGACGCTGCTTGATCCAGAGGGGAAGCTGGCGGAGACCTATGATCCGCCCAAGATGCCGAGCACGTATGTCGTGGACAAGGCCGGTGTGGTGCGCCACATCAACGCTGGCTTTGACGGCGCCGCCGACGTGGCGCGGCTGCAGAAGCAGATTACTGCTCTAAATCAGTAAGATCGACGCTGGGCAGGGCCTTGCGCTTGCTGCTGCCGGGGGCTGCGTTGCCGCCGTCATCGACTTCGACGAATAGCCCATACAGCCCACCAATCGCCGTCGCCAGCAGGGCGCCGGAGCGCAGCGGGACGGAGTCGGCGAAGCCCTGCACGCTGACGTAGAGGTTTGGCATGTAGCGGTGCCCGAGTGCATACAGGCCCGCTCCGACGCCAAAGCCGAACACCATCTTGATGATCGGTGTCCAGAAGGTCTCGGCGCGCCAGGGCGGCTGTCCGCACAGCACGCCGACGACGGCGCCGACCAGACCGCAGATGATGTACACGAGCACATTGTCGGGATTGCCGAGCTTGAGCAGGCAGTAGCCCAGGCCGCCTCCGACGATAAGGCCCTTGATTAGTCCGAACAGGGCTCGACCCATTTTGCCTTCCTCCGTGTCGCCGAGGGTGGGGCACCGCGCGAGGCGGCTGCCCACGACCCTGGCCAATACAGGCCCAGTATAACCGGATCGGCGATGCCGACCATAACGGCCGATGGCGTCACTCTATGCCGGCGTCTGGTCGCGGCTCGCGGGTGGAAGATGCGAGCGAAGACCGCTCCGGCTCAAGCTGCCATGCGCGGCAGCGTGACGGCAAACGTCGATCCTTTACCCGGCGTGCTGTCGACCCGGATCTTCCCCCCGAGGGAGCGCACCAGTTCGCGGCAGATAGAGAGCCCCAGGCCGGTGCCGCGACCCCGGCCCTTGGTGGTGTAGAAGGGCTCGAAGATGCGGGCCATTTCGTCTCCGGCAATCCCGATGCCTTCATCGGTTACGGCGAGATCGACCTGGCCTCGCTCAGTCGCTGCGCGCGCTGAGACCACGATCCGGCTCGACGGGGTCCCACCCTGCGTGCGCGCCGCCTGGGTCGCGTCGAGTGCGTTATTGAGGAGGTTGATGAGCACCTGCCGCAAGAGACCGGGATCGGTCCGCACCTCGTTGAGCTCCGGATCGACGTCGATCACGATGCGTACGCCCGTGCGCCGAGTGGCTGAGGTCGTGACCCGCACAGCCTCTTCGATGACTCGTCGGAGCTCAGCTTGTTCGATGGTGGGCTTGGCGGCGCGCGTGTGGTCGAGATAGTCGCGAATAATTTGCGACACCCGATCCAGCTCGCTCGAAGCCACCTGCAGCCGCTCGCTGACCGCCTTCGGCAGGTTTTGGCCATAGGTCGCCA
>DAORCZ010000958.1:2076-3557 GCA_035345735.1 Pseudomonadota bacterium
GCCACCTGCAGCCGCTCGCTGACCGCCTTCGGCAGGTTTTGGCCATAGGTCGCCAGCTGCAAATGCGCCGAAACGGCGGCGAGGGGCGTGCCAATCTCGTGCGCGAGCTGGGCCGCCAGCTGACCGAGGGCCGCGAGGCGCTCCTTGTCACCTAGCTCGCGCTGGACGCTCAGCAAGAGCTGATTTAGCTGCTGCAGGGCTTCGTTCTTGCGCTGCAGGTCGCGCGTCGCGGCCGCGATGTCGTCAGCCAGCCGGCTGTTGAGAGCGCGGATCGCTTCGTCCGCTTCGCCTAGGCGTTCCAGCATGGCGTTGAAGCCGCGTCCCAGGCGCCCGACCTCGTCATCGCGAGCGGTCGCGACGCGACGCTGCAGGTTGCCCTGTTCTACCTCGCGCATGGCCAGCGCGAGCTCGGAAACTGGCTTGGCGACGACTCGGTTGACGATCCACGCGGTCGTCAAGAGCAGCACCAAAAGCGCCGCCAGGGCCGTCAGCGCGGAGATGCGAAGCTGATCGCTGAGCACCTGCTCGTACCGGTCGGTCGGCACGGTGACGCGCAGACGGCCGCGCTGCAGGCCCGCTAGGTCGAGGTCGACCATGGCAGTGAAGCAGCGCTCGCAGGCCGACAGCTCCTGGCTGGTGCGGATGTTGCGACTGCGTCTCTGCGCCTGCGGCAGCGTCGGAAAAACCTGGCCCCAGCGGGTCGATGTGCTGCGCCAGGGCAGGCGCCACTGCGGCTCGCCAAGTCGCGCGGTCGGCGGGCGCGTCGTTTCGCCGTGGTCCCACAGCGCACGACGGGCGTCGTACTGCACCGCCCGCTCGGGGCGTGCTTTGCCCCCGGTGCGGGCCCGCTCGGGATGCGAGATCTCGACGCCGCCACTTTGCGGCAACACGATCTGCAGTGGCTCACCAGTCTCGTTGTCGATGAGCAGCGACAAGTCGAAGATGCGGTGCCGGCCGCGCCATTCCTCTAGGCGAGTCTTCACCTCATCATCGGAACGCTCGCGCTTGAGATACTCCTCCAGACTCACCGCCAGATCGCGAGCGGTGGCTTCCGCCTCGGCCCGCATGTGGGCGGTGACGCGGCCGTTCATTAGGTAGCGTCCGGCCAGCGTGCTGGTCACCAGCACAAGAAGCAGCAGCGCCGACAGCAGGCCGACCAGTTTGGTGCGTAAGCTCAAGGCGAGGGGGTCGCAGGATGAGGCGACGAAAGCGGCGCGGCAGTCGAGGGGGGCGTCGAAAGAGCGCCCCGCACGGCTCCCGGCAGGTTGGTGATGATGGCCTGGACGCCCAGGGCCGCGAGCGCGGCCACCTCGGTCAGATCATCGACGGTCCAGGTGTGGACAGCGTAGCCTCGACGGCGCCAGCGCCGCATCGCGGCCGCATCGATCAGCGCTGCGTCGGGGTGCAGGGCTGCGAGCGGCATGGTGTGGCTCAGCCAGGCCTCGCGCAGGGGCCGTCCTTGGTTGCGGTGAAACAGGTAG
>DAORCZ010000959.1:0-3536 GCA_035345735.1 Pseudomonadota bacterium
GCCGCGTGGCTGCTGGGTGGTTGGCGTCGATCGAGCGGCCATGCTGCGCGTCGAGCCGCTGGATACCGCGGCCCAGCGCGAGGCCGAGCTAGGGCTCAGCCCGGGTGAGGCCCCCCCGTCGGCGAATAGCCCGCAGCGGGTGCCGCCCCACCCCTCGCAGGGGAGCCCGCGTCCAAGCGAGCCCTGGCCTTGGCAGCAGCGTCGCGCCGGTCCCGCCGTGCGCTTACCAGCCCGTGGCAGCGTGCGCTTTGTCGAGGTACGGCGCCTATGGCAGCAGGGGGGCGTTATCTCGCCCGCCGTCATCGTCGGCATCGATGAGGGCGGCGATACCCGCGTCTACTTCTACGTCCTGCGCCCCGACGGCGGCATCGATCTGCGGGCCGAGGCACGCTGCGGGGGCTCCGGGGCTGAGCCGATCGGCTACGAGGTCGATCCCACCGGTCGCGAAGCCCTGGTGCTGCGCGTACCGCCGACTAGCGAGCGCGGCCGAACCCTCGTGCTTTCCGTCGAAGTCATCGATGGCCAGGTGCGAGCCCAGGCCCTGCCCAATGAGCTGCTTTCGGTCAGCGCCAATAGCGGCGGCTCGCTGCACGTCACCACCTCACGCATTACCCTGCGCAAGCCGGGGCGAGCCCCCCTCTCGGCGCCGGCTCCGGTCGGGGCTTGCGGCGGCGCGCTCAACGAAGGCGGCGAGCTCCTGGCCGTCGGCACCACCACCGGCCAAGTCCAGCTCTTTACCACCGAAGGCGACTCGCTGCGCTTGGTGGCACAGCACCTATTTAGCAAGGGCATCTCGACGCTGTGCTTCCTGCCCGAGGGCGTGTTCGGCTGCCCGGCCCTCGCCATCGGCACCGAAGACGAGCAGATCCACATCATCGCCATCGACTACCTGCACGACGGGCAAGAGCTGGTCCGCCTCGCCGTCGGAGGCACGCCGCAGCGCCTGCTCTGTCGGCCGCTGGTCTCGGAAGATGGCAAGAACGATGGCTATCGCCTGCTCATCCTCCTTCACGGCGGCGTGCTGGCCAGCTGGGAGGCCCATCCGCAGGACGGACATCATGAGCTCATCGGGCGGTTGCTCGATCTTGGCGCACGCGCTTCCGGTTCACGCGCCAACGTGCTGCGCGCCGCCATGCGCGGCTACGGTCCCCACATCCGCGCCGTCGCTGTCCGCGAACTCCTGCTGAGTGCTCGCGAGGGACGCATCGCCGGTTCGATCCTGACCTCGGGCCTAACCTCGGGCCCCACCTCGGGCCCCACCTCGGGCCTCCCTTCGGCTCCGGGAGGGGCGACGAATGCCGCCGGGGCCGGAGCGGCCAGTGGCCAGAGCCTGCCTCCCGCGCCAAGCAAGAGCAGCATCAGCGGTCCGCGTGCCAGCGTGCCGCCGCCCGCCCGCACTTCAACGCCCCCCTCGCTGCCGAAGACTGGCGGAACCGGGGGTCTGGGGACGGCCCCAGCGCCGAGCAGCAGCCAAGTTCGCGCCCAGCCCGAGCGCGGCACCCCCGCGGTGTCGAGCGTCCTGCACATCTGCCGCCTGATGTGCCAACCCGATCCCAGCCACGACGCCTGGCTAAGCGGCGGTACGCGCCCGGCCCTGACGCCCCCCGCCGGCCTGCCGGCTCCGTCAGCCAGCCAGCGCAGCGAGCTGCATGATCTTTCGACCTGGCCGCTGCCGCGACCGCCCCGCCATCGCCTGATCATCGTGCAGATGCTGGAGGCCCTGGTGCCGATCGCGCTCGCCGGCAGTGGCAGTGGCGCCGACCAGCAGCAGGCCCGTCTGGCGCGCGAGCTGTGCGGCCGCCTCGTCGGACTTTGCGAAGAGCCGCTGTCAGTGCGCGGTGATCTGCTGCAGCTCATCGAGCGCAACATCCGCCCCGAGCACATCGATGATCTCGTCGGCTGGTTGCCTTCGCTGATCCTCAACGACTCGCGCTCAGCCGCCTGGCCATTTGCCACCGATGCAGCGGCGGCGCTGTTCCTGCGTCATCTGCAGCGCCTCGATCGCGCCAAGATCTTCGATCACAACGAGCCGCTGTTCTTCAAGAACATGGTCGCGGTGCTTGAAGCCGTCGCCCCGACGCAGCCCAGCCGCTTCCTGCTCACCAACATCGCGCTTCTTCTGCGCTCGGCGCTGTCGTGGGAGCGACCCTATCTGGCCGGCGATCTGGCGCGCACGCGGCTGTACCTGCCGCACGCCGTCATCGAAGCGATGTGCCAGCCCGAGATCCTGCCCGATCCCGATGCCCGCGCCTTTTTGCTGGGCCTGTCGCGGCGCTGGGGTCCACGCCTGCCGACCGTCGGGGCCGAAGATCTAGAAGACTCGCTGAGCGATGCCGGCAGCCGCAGCGAGAGCGAGCTTTACTGGCGCTTCGAGGCCGCAGTCGATAACGGCTTCGATCAGATGTACTACGAGCGCCTCGGCGACGAGCTGTCGCGCAGCGGTCTGGGAGTGACGGCCGATGGCGTCTCGCCCGATGCCTGGGCCCTGGCCGACATCGTACGCGGCATCCAGCGCCTCTTTGATGTCTCAAACCTCGCCGAGCTCTCGGCTTCGCTGCAGGCCTCGACGGTCGATAAGGCCCTGGGGCCGCTGCGCGCCCAGCGCAGCCTGTCGGCGCAGCACCTGTCGTATCGCTACCGCGACATCGCCTGGGGCTTCTTCGACGAGACCTCCTACGCCGCCGAGCAGAGCTTCCTGGCCCATGAGCTGCAGGATGTCGATCGCAAGACCAACAAGGCGCAGATCGCGCACAGCCTGGATGAAGTCGCCGGCAACCTAGAGCTCCGTCGCAGCGCGCTGCGCCAAAAGCTGTTAGAGCAGCTAACCGCCGGCCCGCCGCTGTCGCACCCGGGGGCCTTTGTCGCCCGCATGCTGGCCGTTCGGCCCACCGCGACCGTCGTCGCCGTGCTGTCGGTGTGGTGGCAGGTGCTGGTCGAAGAGGCGACCCGTCTGCGCACCGAGCCGGACTTTGAAGTTCGCCTGGTCTCGGACCTTGGCGTCTCGGAAGGTCGGCGCGTGCATCGTCACGCCGTCATCCTGGCCTCCGACGCTGCCCGCACCGCGCACGGCGTCATCCTGTCGGTACGCAGCACCGAACCCAAGGAAGTCCGGGCCCGTCCCCTCGACCACGAGCCGCAGGATCTAGAGCCCGGGCAGGAGCTGGGCCTGGTCGTCGACAGCCCGGCCGGCATCGCCGCCGAAGGGCTGCGCTATCGCGTCGAGATCGAGCTCATGCACGACGGCGACAAGCGCACCGTGCGCCTCGTTGAAGGGCAGTTCCGGCGCGAGCAGCGGCAGACCGCACGCGCTCTCTTCGACAGCTTCTCGGAGCGCCTGCCGACGCTGTTTCAGGCCCGCCGCGATCAGCTGCTCGAACTGCTCAAGCCAACCGGCGCCGCCGTCGCCGTCGTCACTGCTTTTCCCGCCCACGCCTACGAGCTCTTCGCCGAGGCGATTGGCCTCGACTGGCCCGAGCGGCCAGTCGACACGCTGGAGCAGTGGCGCATGGTCAACGTCGCGGCCCGCGCCCTCACGC
>DAORCZ010000960.1:0-3535 GCA_035345735.1 Pseudomonadota bacterium
CCCCGGCGGGTTTATGTAGGTGTTTCGCGGAGGGGTTTCATTGGGTCGGGCGTCCGTGACCAAAACTCCTTCGCTCAGACGCAGGAAGCTTAATCCACCGTCGCGCGAACTTGTCCCGCCGCACGTCATGCATGCGTCTTGGAGTACGGAACTCTCTGCGCGCCCATTTCTGCCCTCGCTCGCGACATTACGGGGCGCAATGCCTGGTAGCCGTGAGGAACGATTGCTGGGAGTAATGCCGTTCGGACGCGGTGTCTACTGGCGGCGCGCTGGGCAGGTCGGACGCGCAGGTTCGCCATCCAAGCTGTGCTGCCACTCTTCCGGTGTCAGGTTGCGAAGGGTGCGGGCGCAGGCCGCGTCCAGCAAGTCCTGGCTCTGAAGGGGCGTGATGGTGACGAACCGATCATCGCTGCGATGGCTGACGACGAAGCGGGCGTGGGCATCCAGTGCGAGCACGTCCCAGTAGCGGTCGGTCTGCGGAATCCGCGCCTGCTCGGTCGCATCCGCAATGCGATAGAGCCGCGTCTGGGTGTCCGTGCCGGTGACAAGGAGAGATTCGCCATCGGCGCTCACGAACGCATCCTGCACGGTGGGCACCGGCGCAATCGTGCTCTTGAGAGCCCCGCTCTGCAGATTCCAGATCGTCAGCCTGTCTCCATCTGCTTGTCGCTCACGAACCACCAGCCAGCGGCCGTCATCGCTGAACTTAAGCGGCGAGCCCTTGGCCGGTAGCGTCCACCTTACGCTGCCATCCAGACGCAGGATCTGGATCTGATCATCCTTGGCCGTCGCCATCAGTCCCGCGCTCATCGCGAAGAGGTCTGGCTCGTTCTCGCTAGGAAGCAGGCCCCCTTCGGCGCTTCCGTCGGGCCGTAGCAAGAAGCGAAAAGGCTGCCCGGTGAGCCCGCTTGCCGTCACCCCGACGAGCCCCTCTGCCCCCTCCTGGAAGCAGAAGTCGCGGACGTCGACCGAGCTCCGGTGCAGGCCATTGCCGACCTCGCTGTCGGCGGCGGCCCGCGCTCGACCTCGCGATGACATGGAGGCGCGCAGGCGGTGCAGCTCATAACCAAGTGCGAGGCGGGCGATGCGCTTGCCGCTCTGCATATCGAAGACGAAGAGATAGTCCAGCGTGCTGACCGCCACGCGCCGATTGTCGCTGCTCAGCCGGACGCCATGCAGGGGCCAGCCCATCGCCGCGAAGCGCCAGTCTTTCCCCGTCGGAGTTTCCCGATAGACGGGCACGTTGTCTCCAAATCCCACCGGCAGCTGGCGACTCGTCTTCTGGCTCGCCGGCGGGCGGATGATGATCTTGCGCTGGATGCGCGAGGCGACCTTTTCATCCGCAAGATCATCAAGATCACCAAGCCCCGGGCCGGACGGCACTTCTTCGGTACTCTCGGCGCCATCGAAGAGCCGCGGAACTGCATCGCTAGGCTCCATGTAGAACACGCGCGCGCGCCGCTCTGGCAGCTCAGGACTCTGATACTCGATGTACTGGCTGGTCAGCGGGATGCGTTGGAAGACCTTCGACGTAGCCAGCTCGATGAGCGAGAGCTCATTGCCAGAGATGAGCGCCAGGGTCTTTCCATCGGCGCTGAGATCCATGGCATAGGAGCCGGGCTTGCTTTCATACAGCGTCCGCTTGGTTGCCGTCTCCCACGCCACGACCCCGGCACTGCTCAGGTTCGCCGCCAGGACAGAGCTGTCTTTGGAAGACCTGAGCCCAACCAGCCACACCAACTTGTCGGAACGTGAGAAGGCGTGCGCGTACGTGCCCAAGGGGGACGGCATCTCCCAGACGCGAATCGCCGCATGCAGCGCTTCGGTGTAAAGGTACCTGCCGTCATTCGAGAGCCTCACCTCCCAGAGCTGGCCGCCATCGCTGGCTCGCGCAAAGACGGAATCCGACTTGAAGCTCCATACCGCGACGCCCTCCGCTTCTGTACTGCCAATCAGCCAGTTTCCATCACGGCTGAACATTAGGTTTGTGGCGCCTAGCCTCCGCGAAGCGATCTCCTGTCCGGTCTTTACTTTGTAGACATGGGTGACGTCGAAATAGTCGGTAGCGGCTGCGTAGCCCCCGTCGGGGCTCAGCGCTACCGCAGTAAACCAGCGATGCTTGGTGACAAAGAGCGGCTGCGGCGTCGTCCGTCCACCCGTCACGCCCCAGACTGCGAGGAACTCGCGATTGGCGATGAGCAGAAATCGTCCGTCGAACGAGAACTCGAGCCACAACGGGCCGCGGTCTTCGTCGAGTCCCTGCGGAAAACCGGCGACCTGAGTGAAGCTGCCGCTGTTCAGATCGACCAGCTTCACTACCTCGATCTTGCCCCTGGGCACATCGTAGGCGAACAGAAGCGGCGAGGTCGGACTCATGCGGAACAGCGCGTGTGAACTCGGCGGATCGGGAAGCGGCAGCTCGCGACGTACCACGAGCGTCTCGGCGTCGTAGATCCGCACCCGGGCAGGCAAGAGGGCGACGATGGAGCGACTGTCGGCCGAGAAGCGTAGCTGCATCCGCTCATTGAGCAGCACGCGCAGCGGCTGCGGTGCAGGAACGCCCGGACCCTGGCCAGGCGGATTCTGCGCCCGCCGCCGCCACTGTCTGTGCCAGTGAAAGACCCAGATGCTCTCGGGATTCTTGCCCCAGGCGCGATCGCGATCCTTGACCATGAGGCTCTCTTCATTCGGGCTAAACACGATCTCTTCGATGCCAGCGTCTTTCCATTGCGCCGGGAACCGCACAAGCTCAGTGCCCGTGGCCGTATCGAGGACGCACAGCGATCCCTCGGTGACTTGCGGCGGGTCGGTCCATGCGATCGACACCGTGTAGCGACCGCTCGGGCTCAGCTTTCGCGTGATGAGTGCGCTGCCTGGTCCCCCCGGCCGTTCGAGGACGCTGAGCGGTCGCAGCAGCGAGGAGACGACTTCGCGCACGGCGTCGCGGCTCTCGCGGTTCTGGTCGTGGCGCAGCGCCTCGATAGCCAGGAGCGCCGCGAGCTGCGGCTGCACCGCGGTGTCCTTCTCCTCGGCACGCAGGGATTGCTTCGAAGCGAGCGCGAGCCTTTGCGACAGCTCGCGCTCCTTACGCCCAGCAAGCATCGCGCGATCGGTCTTCGCTTTTTCGAGAGCCCCCAGCGCCGCGGCATACTTGCGTTCAAACTCGGCGCGCGTGGCCCGGGCGTTGATAACGATAAGGACGAGAGCGAAGACAGCCCCCAGCAGGCAGACGAGTATGGCCAAGCTCAGCCATCTGCTTGCCAGTCTCCCCGGGGCAGGCGCGCGCTCGCGGCCCTTGCTTTGGGACATACCTAATCATGTGCCGGAGCTTCGGCCTTGGCGTGTAAAACGGCCCCAGCAAACGCGACATTACCAGTTTGGGGAACAGAACCTTTCGGTGCGGAATGCTTCCTCGATGCCTCCATGAAATCCCCCGGCGGGTTTATGTAGGTGTTTCGCGGAGGGGTTTCATTGGGTCGGGCGTCCCCTAACTCTGCGGCCCGAGGTCTCTCGACTACGGCGCAATTCAGCGACT
>DAORCZ010000961.1:0-3523 GCA_035345735.1 Pseudomonadota bacterium
TCATACCGCCCTCCGCAGGACAATCACGTAGGTCTTTTGAATCGTCTGCCGGTCGTCCTGAGCCTGCAGGACAAAGGGATAGATTGTGTCGGCTGCGATCTGCTCGGGGCTGGGGCAAAACACCAGCTCGCCCGTCGTATCCCCCTGCGGCACCAGGCGAGCGGTAGCCGGTGGGTCGCCCCCCAGCGAGAGTTCCACGCGCGCCGAGACCGAGGACTCGACGACAATCGCGACATGCGCACACTCCTCGCGCCGCAGATCAAGCGTCGTGCCCTCACCGACCGGCTCGCGGAAGACCGCGCTCCCGATTCCGGAATCGACGACGAAGTTCAGAACGAGCTGGCCGCGCAGGTGGCTCTGCGGCAGGTGTGCGATGAACTCGATCTCTTGCGGTCCCTGATCGGTGGCCACCGGCGTCCAGCGCCAGACCGCCCGACCTAGCGTGTAGGCGGTCAGCGTCGGGCGGCGTAGACGATTCGGCAGGTCCGGCAGCGTCAGCGAGCGCCAGTCCCAGTCCACGCTGCCCCCTGCCCTATCTCTGGCGTCGGCGGTTGGGACGGGTACGGCCAGCGGGATGCTGACCTCGCGCCCGACGCTCGCCGAGATCGGCGGTACGGCGGTAATCGCTAGGTCGTCGCGCTCTCCGCCGCCGCAGCCAAGCAAGCACAGACCGCCCAGTCCGCACAGCCAGCCCATGGGACCACGCCGCACGACAGCGCAGGTCGCCCGGCTAGCCAACCGCTGAGGCCGCAGACTTGGCGACGGAATTGCCCTCGGGATTGCCCTCCGCACCGGGGCACCATACCAAAAGCGCTTCGCAGATTACTTGCTCTTCTTGCCCTTCTTTTTCTTGCCTTTGCCGGCCTTGCTCTCAGATCGCCCGTCGCTGTCTTTGGCCGCGACAGCGTCCGGCTCCGCAGCGGCATCGCTCTTGGCGGCGGGTGGGGACTCGGTGGGACTCGCCTTTTCCGGGTTGGCCTTGGGCTCGGCCATGGGGCTGATGTCGCTCACCGGGGGCGGGGGCGGCGGGTTCGACTTGCGGCCGAACAGGATGGCGACCAGCGCGACGAACACCATGCCCAGGGCGGCCGCGCCCCCCAGGATGTATAGCCGGCGTTGCTTGCTACCCGCCTTCGGGTCGAACTTCACCAACGGCACGACCGTCGTCGCTACCGCCCGGACCTGAGATTTGCCGCCCGGCCCTGGCTTGTTGCTGTTGCCTTCGTCGAAGAAGCGCCACAGATCGGCGATGGTGCGATAGCGCGCGTCGGGATTTGCTTCCTGCGTTCGTTCCAGTACCTGCTTCGTCGCCGGCGAGAGATCCGACACAAACGACGACAGCATCCGCCCGAGGGCCCGCTGGTCGTCCGCACTGCTCGGCTGATTACCGTCGAGAATCGTTAGTCCAGCGTCGATCAGCACCAGCCGGTGTGTGCCCTTGCCATCCGAAAGGGGGGAGTCGACCGCCAGATCGTCATAGCGACAGAAAAAGACGTTGGTGGCGCTGAGGTTGCCGTGGCAGATGCCCGCGACCTGCAGCGCGTGGAGGGCCGAGGCCAGCTGTCGCATCATCGCCTGCCCCTCGGCGCTGCTTAGCTTGCCGCGGGCCGCGATGCGTTGGTTGAGATCCTGGCCAGGCAGAAACGGTGTCGCAATGAGCAGCTGCTCGTCGGGCAGCACCTGCACCTCGACCGGTGTGATCAGGTGCGGGTGGACGACCGCGGAGACGCGTTTGAGGTGTTCAAACAGCGCGCTGCGACGGGCCGCATCGGCGCGCACCAGCCGCACGGCGTAGCGCACGCCGGTGCGGGTATGGCGGGCATCAAACAGCGCCCCGTGTCGCCCCTCGTTCAGGATCTTGTCCAGCGTGTACACACCGGCCAGGGTCACGCCGAGCAGGGACTGGGGGTTATTGGCAGCCGCAGAAGTCATGGAATCCCTTGCGCATCATCGCACTTGGCGACGCTGTCGGTCAACGCAGTACACGCATGAACCGCAGCGACACCGGCGGGATGCACCGGACTTGGGACTTGGGGGCTGGGGGCTGGCGACTGCCCTGCCTTAGTTGCGTCGCAGCGCGAAGAGCACGGCGATACCGACGACGACGATGAGCAGCCACTCTTCGGGCTCGGGGACGCCGCTCACCATCAGATCGTGCGGCAAGGTGAGCTGTTCTTTGCCGTTCTCAACCTGTCGCTCGAAGCGGTCCTTGGCGGCCTCAGCTTCCTTCAACGCCTGGCGCTGCGCGTCATTCACCAAGACCAGCATGGAGGAGTACGGGCTGACCTGGCTGTAGCGCTTGGCGATGGCGTGCAGGCGGTCCAGCGCCCCCGGCACCCCGTGATCGACCTCGCGCAGTTGAGCCAAGATCAGCGCGCGGGCGAGCAGCGCCACCGCCGGATCTGCGGCAGTTGCCGATGCCGCTGCAGCACCCGCTGGCCCCGGTCCCGCCGGTCCGGGCTGTCCAGGCAGCGTGCTCGCAGGGCCGCTGGTCGGCAGGCGGGTGACGGTGATGGCGTAGCCATCGATGCGCTCGTGCAGCAGCGCACCCGGCGGAGCCGCCGCCGAAAATGCGATGCGCTCGAAGGCTTCCTGTACCGAGGTCAGCGCCGAGCCGCCGCGTCGTTGCATGGTGGCCAGCGTGGCGTCGTCGTAACCTGCCGCGAGCTGCCCCCCCAGGTGGACGAAAAAGACCGGCGCGGCGAAGTCAGCGATGGCGTCTTTGTCGTCGGCGAAGTCCATGCTTCCATCGTCGGTGAGCACCAGGACGGCGCGATAGCGCTGATCACCACGCAGGGCGGCAAACTGGCGCAGCAGGGCGCCCAGTCGGTGGCCCCCGAAGTACTGCACGGCGCTGGCATCAAACCCGGTGAGGTTGTCGATTCGCATCGCTGCTTCGTGGCGAATGGCGGCCGACGTTAGGTACAGCTGCACGCTGTGCTGCGGCGCAATGTGGTCCCGAATCCAGCTCAAGCTGGCCGCTACCTCGGCGGCCTGCCGCCCCATGCTCAGCGTGCGATCGAGGACGATGGCGAAGCGCTGCTGCGGCGGCAGCGGCGGCACAGAGGCCCCCGTGGCCAGCGGTGTCATCTCGACGCGCAGGGGGGCCTCGGGCGCGGCGGGCGCCACCGGCGGAACCACACCAGCCCCAGCTGCCGTCGCTGGAAGCGGCGGTGGGCTAGCCGGCCGAGGGCTGAGGACGGGCTGGGCTTGCCCGGCTGAGGGCATCAGAACGGCAGGCGGTGCTGGGGTGGGTACAGCCAGGGTCGGCAGCGGCGCGAAGTCCATGGAGTGAGCGCGCGGGCTGACGGCGGTCTGCGGTGCCAGCGAGGCCGGCAGCCAGGCTTCGGCCTCGGCGCGGGACAGTGCCCGGGGCGCGCCGTTGTGGGTGCGCACGGTGTCCGTCGTTGCATAGACGTTGCGTCGCTCGCGCAGCTGCGGCAGGGGCCAGCTACCGCGCTGCGAGAACGTGTCGTAGGTCAGCCACAGGTGCAGGATGGGCGGCGGCTCGTCGGGACTGCCG
>DAORCZ010000962.1:0-3520 GCA_035345735.1 Pseudomonadota bacterium
CAACGGGCACATCGATCCAGCCGCCGCGCTCGCGGTTGTACTCGCGGCTGAATCGGATCGGACCATTGGGTCGCCACAGGACGGTTGCAACCTCCTGCAGGTGCCGCCCAAGTATGCCAGGCAGATCCGAGCGCTCGCCATAGACGCAGACTCGCTCAATCGCCGCCGCGGTGAGCAACTTCCAGATTCGCTCTGGGTTGGTTCCGGCGATCGCGCCTGCCCCGAGGCCAACAAGTCTCTTGAACATTTATCCCTCCTGCCACCGCCGCGGGGGGCGGGGTTTGTTTAGTATCTGACGGAGCCGCGTCAGGTCGGCTATGTCTTGGTAGGTCGCGTGCCGCTCGGCTCCGCGCTGGGCCTGCATGCGCCGCACAAGGTCATGAACACTGGCGCGCAAGGAATCTTCGGACAGGGCCTTGTTTAGTATTTGCTGAGCATCCATCAGTAGCCCTTCCTGTGCGACAGATTGTCAAAGCGCGTGTACTCGCCAGTGAACTTGACCCGGACCCGCCCTTCCTCGCCGTCCCGCTGCTTACCGATGATGATCTCTGCAATGCCCTTGTCTTCCGTCTGCGGGTCGTACTTCTCTGCTCGGTACAGGAAGCAGATCAGATCCGCGTCAGCTTCAATGGCGCCGGACTCCGCGAGGTCGGACATCATCGGCCGCTTATCCGCCCGGGACTCTAGGGACCGATTCAGCTGTGACAGCAGGAGCAGCGCCACCCCGAGCTCAGCCGCCAGCGCTGCCAGGCTTTTGGTGATCTCCCCGATGTCAAGGTGCCGCTTGCTGTCGCCGAACCGCTTCTCTGGCGAGCGGATAAGTTGCAAGTAGTCGATAGCGATAAGGCCCACCTCTTTGCCGGTCTTGAACACGGTCGGGTCACGGCGCCAGCGCCTGGCCTTGGTCTCAATGCTCGCGACGGTATGCTTGCGCACGTCGTCAATGTGAATGGGCATCGTTGCCAGCCGCGAGATCGCCGACGAGATGTTGACCCAATCCCGAGTCTCTAGGTAGCCGTTGCGCAGGCTGGTCGCGCTAACCCTGGCCTCGTTGCTGACAAAGCGGTCAACGATGCGGCCGGCGCTCATCTCCTGCGAAAACAAGAGCGACGGATGCCCGTTGCGAGAGCCGTTAAGAATGCAGCCACTCAGAAAGGCCGTCTTCCCCATGCCGGGGCGTCCTGCGATGATCGTCAGTTGGGCAGGCTGAAACCCGCCGGTCTGCTTATCGAGGTCTTCCAGCCCGCTAGCGATGCCGGTGATGGCGGTCTTGTGCTGGTAGGCGTGCTCGTATCGCCGCGCCGCCTCATGCAGGAGCGGCTTGATTGGCCGGATTGGCTGGGTGACCCCTCGCATGGCGAGCTCGCCCGCATCGCGCTGTAGCTTCGCCAGTAGTTCGACCGAGCCGGCCTGCCTGGACATCACGGCACCGCGGGCCTCATCGAGCATGCAGGCCATCGAGCGCAGGGTGGCCGCCTCGCGTATGAGCCTGCAGTGGTCTAGGGCCCCGTGCAGAGACGCGCTGTTCGCCAGCTCGACCAGGTAGGCCGCGCCATCGCGGACGGCAAGCACGCCCAGGCTACCGCTCGCCCGCATGCGCGCCTCGACCGTGACCAGATCGGCGGTGAGCCCTGCATCGGTCACATCGCGCACCGCGTGCCAGATCGCGCAGTGGGCCGGGTCGTAAAACTCGCCGGCGGTCACCTCGCCCACCAGCTCAAGCGTCAGCTCGCGGTGGCCCAGGAGCGCGGCGCCGACCACTGAGCGCTCAGCCTCAACCTCGGATGGCAGCAGAGTGCTCACGATGTCGCCTCCTGCATCTTGCGCAGCTCGGCAGCGACAATAGCCGGATCGACCTCAGGCAGTTCGCCGCGCTCGATCGCATCGGCCTGGCGCTTCGCGGTCGTCTCTGTGTAAACGCGCTGCGGCTGCTGCAGGATCTCTGCCGGGGCCTTTGGCGTAGGGGTTCGCTGGCGCGGGTCGCTCACGCCATCCCAGGCCAGGGCCTTCGAGAGCTCGGCTACGAAGTTCTTGGAAACGTGCTGCCAGGCCGCGCTGCGCCAACTGACCCCCCCGGCCGCGATGAAGTCCGCGAGTTTCATGAAGTCTTGCTCAGTAAACCCCGCCTGTTGTGCTTCCAGGGCTCCGGCGAGCAGCTGGGCCTGCTCTCGCCCTGGCACGATTGCCCCGATGGCCTCACAGCTCTTAGCAAATCGTTCTGGCAACCCCCACTCTTTGCCTGCCCTGGCCACAAAGCGCTGCCAGAAGCCTGGGGGTAGGGGCTTGTCGCTTTTTAACCCCGGCAGGTCCCCTTTGGGGGATTTAGGGGGATCAGTACAGCTAGGCACAGTACAGCTAGGAGTGACACCAGCTGGCGAATCCGTGTGACTTTCTGTCACGCCGCGTGACAACATATGCGATTGTTCTGTCACAATTCGTGACTGACTTTCGGGTTCATGTGACAACCCGACCACGTTGGCTCGTTGCCCCAGATCGCGCCGACGCTCGCGGCATTCGCGCTGGCGCTGCCGGTCGCTCTGCTTGGCCTCTTGCGCTTCAAGAAAACGCGGAAGCACAAGCATGCTCCCGCGCTGCTGTACCGTGCCTCGCTTGGTGCATGCAGCCAGGCCTGCCTGTACAATCTCCTCTGGCATCTCCAAGAGCGCAGATAGACCCTCTGTTCCTGCTTCAAGGTCAAGACAGCCCGCCCTGTCTACCTTTCGCAAGAGCGACATCATAACGAACCGACCTTCCCAGCCCAGCAACTTCCACGTTATCGTGTCGCGCGTATAGAGTCGCACGTATCGCTCGTCCTCCCAATTCATGCGCCCCTCTTGTCAATCAGGCCAGACTTGCGACTGTTGCAGGTAAGGCACAAAACCCTCATGTTCGCCGGGTGATGAGCTCCGCCATTGCGCTGGGCGACTATGTGATCAACCAGCAGCCCTTCGGTTGCTTCGCAGCCCGCGCAGACTCTGCCATCGCGAGAAAAGACAAACTCGCGCATCAGAGCGCGATGCTCAGAGTCTACCGTCTGCCATGCCCTAGCCTTGCTGGTTCGATGCCAACGCCCATGAAGGTCCTGCCAGTGCGATGGGGCGTCGTCGGCCTTCACGCCAACGGCGTTGCCGAGTATGGCCACCCATCGTAAGCGGTCCTCACGTTGCAACCGCTCGGCTCTGAGCTGTACAGCTGGCTTGTTGTGCTTTAGCCAGTCATGGATTCTAAACGCAGTCCCCTCGCGCTCCCAAAGGACTGTATCCAAGAGCTCGCGAATATATCCATCCGGCGGCGATGGGGGCTGCAATCGTTTAATGAAGTGCAAAGCATCTGTAACGCTAAACAAGCCATCGGTCTCGTTGCGCAAGCACCAACACAGGGCGGTGACGTGCACGCGAAATGCGACATCGGACAGCGGCAGAACCTTGCGGTGGTCGGCGAAGTTCGGATCTAGCCTCAGAGTGCTCACGCCTGCAACTCCTTCGTCTGCATCACGGCAGACCGCGCGATGCTCAGCAGC
>DAORCZ010000963.1:0-3515 GCA_035345735.1 Pseudomonadota bacterium
CGAAGTCGAAGAGGACGACGATGCGCAGCCGTGACGCTTGAGCGCGATCGAGGACAACCGCCAGGCAGTCCTTTTCCAGCAGGGTCTCGCCGGCTCCGGCGTCGGGGTTGAAGATGCTGGCCAGCTCACGCAGGCGAAACGTCGTCGCGAAGGCGTAGGCGTGGACGGGCAGGGTGACAGGCAGCGTGCTGGGTCGTGGAATGCCGCTGCTGCTGGGGTGCCGGCCGCTCTCACGAGGAAGGCTGTCTGGGCTCTGGGCGCTGCCGGGTCCCGGGGGGCTGCTCATGTCGTCTAGTCCTGCACGCGCCAGCGTGGTCCGGTCGGGGTGTCCATGACCTCGACGCCGAGGGCGGCAAGCTCGCCCCGCAGGCTGTCGGCACGGGCAAAGTCTTTGCTTCGGCGGGCGGTCTCGCGTTCGGCGATCAGGCTTTCGACGCGTGCTGCATCAAGCCCACGGGCTGCGACGCGGCGACCGCGGTGAGCGAGCAGGTACGTCGCT
The DNA here is from genome assembly GCA_035345735.1 of Pseudomonadota bacterium. GTDB lineage: Bacteria > Myxococcota_A > Polyangia > Palsa-1104 > JAEUJZ01 > JAEUJZ01. The sequence continues at coordinate 500 of DAORCZ010000963.1, forward strand.
GGATCGCCCTCCAGCAGGCCGAGGACGCGGCCCGCAGTCCGCAGATCGGCGCGTAGGCGCTCCAGGGTGCGGCGGCGGACATCCTTGGCCAGCGGCGGTGCGACTTTTCCGTCGAGGACGCGGTTGGCGAGGCTCAGCGCTTCCTGCCACTCGGCCAGCGCCACCGGGGTGTTGAAGTCATCGTCGAGCGCCGCTAGCAAGCGATCGAGCCAGCTTGAAGCCTCGCTCCACAGCGCGCCCTCAGCGACGGGCTTGCCAACGGCCAGGGCTTCGTCGAGGCGCTGCATGGTCAGGTAGCCGTACTCGAGCCGCCGCTCGGCTTCTTCCAGGCCGGGCGTGCGCACCGGGGCCGCCGCGCCGCTCTCGCTGGTGGTCGCGCCGGGGGGGGCCATGTCGACGTCGAAGGTGATCGGGTTGCGATAGATCGTCGTCAAAAGCCACAGCCGCACCGCCTCGCCACCGTGCCGTTCGATGCAGGTGCGGGCGACGAAAGCGTGATAGAGCGGCCGCATCGCCAGGTCCGACTTGGCGATCTTGCTGCCCTCGGCCATCACCTGCTCGTTGTGCACCCAGCGGAAGCCGACGAAGCCGTTGTGCATCCAGTAGCGCGAAAACGACGATGGCCCGTGGACGCCCTGGGCCTGGGCGCGCTCGTTTTCGTGATGCGGGAAGCGCAGATCGATACCGCCGCCGTGTAGATCGAAGGTCGGGCCGAGGTACTTTTCCGACATCGCCGAGCACTCGATATGCCATCCCGGACGCCCCGGTCCCCACGGCGAATCCCAGGAAGGCTCACCCGGCTTGGCGGCTTTCCACAGCGCGAAGTCCGCCGGATCGCGCTTGCGGCCGTCGACTTCTTTGCGCGCCCCGGCCAGAAGCTCGTCGCGCGGCAGCCGCGACAGCTCGCCATAGCCGGCGAAGTGGTTGACCGAATAGTAGACATCGCCGTCGACGACATAGGCCAGGTCGCGATCGATGAGCTGCTTTATCTGCACCACCATCTCGGGGATGTGGCCGGTGGCGCGTGGCTCGATGTCGGGGGGTAAGCAGCCGAGCGCGCTGTAGTCGCGGTGGTACTCGTCGGTGAAGCGGGCGGCAAAGGCCGATGGCTCTTCGCCCAGCTCCGTCGCGCGCTGGATGATCTTGTCGTCCACGTCGGTGATATTGCGGACGAAGGTCACGCGATAGCCGCGAGCCCGCATGTGACGAGCGACGACGTCGAAGACCACCAGCGGCCGGGCGTTGCCGATGTGAAATAGGTTGTAGACCGTCGGCCCGCAGACATACATCCGCACCTCGCCCGGCGTGCACGGCACAAGCGGCACTTTCTTCTGCTGCTGCGAGTCAAAGATGCTCAGGGTGGGCAGCGCGGCTGCCGCCGGGCCTTGGCCCGAGGGGGACGAGGCGGCAGGTGCTGAGGGCGGAGGAGGGCTGACAGTGCTCATCGAAGTAAGCAGAGAAATATCACGCGGTCGTGGGGGGACGCTATCATTCGCCCGTGCGAAGGCCGCCTCGCATCGTCGTCCTAGTCGCTAACCCCATCACCTACGATGGGCGGGTGCGTCGCCACGCCAGCACGCTGGTCGAGGCGGGATACGACGTGACGGTGATCGGCGTCATCGGCCCCAACGATCGCGCCGATCCGCCGATTGGGGTGGGGGCGCCTACCACAAGCGGCGGGACTGGCTCGCCGCCCTGGCACTATCAGCGCATCGATCGAAGGCGGGTCGGGATCGTGCCTCGGCTGCGCTGGTTGCAGTCGGCGGCGCGGCAGCGGCTTGCGCATGCGGCCTTCTTGGGGCTGTCGCGCTGGCTGCCGAACGAATTGAGCCGGTCGCCGGCCGCGCTGGCCCAGGTCCAGCTAGCTGGGCTTTCGGTGGCGACATCGGCGCCCGAGCTAGCCTTTGCGGCGCTGCGACAGCGACCGCAGTTGATCTATGCCAATGACCTGGACACGCTACCGGCGGCGGCCTGGGCGGCGGCGATCCTGCGCGTGCCGTTTGTCTACGACGCGCACGAGGTCTACGTCGACGAATACCCCGAGCTAGGCGCCGAACAGCGGCAGGCGCGGGCCTGCGTGGAAGCGCACTTTGTCGGCCAGGCGGCCGCGGTGCTGACGGTAAACCAGCTCCTCGCGACCGACCTCAGCGAGCGCTATCGCCTGCCGCTGCCCAGCGTCGTGCGGAACCTCCCGCAGAACCTTCCCTGCGAGTCGCTGCGACCCCCTGTCCAGCGGCCGCTCGGCGACGAGGGCTCGCTGCGCCTGCTCTATCACGGCGCGCACATTGGCCTGTCGCAGCACGGCGTCGATGATCTGCTGCGCGCGCTGCAGCGCCTGCGGCAGCCGGGCCCGGGACAGCTTCAGGTCGCGCTGACGCTGCGCGGCGGACTGCTGCCGGATGAGGAGCGGGCCCTGCGCGCGCGGATCGATTCGCTGGGCCTGCAGGCGGCGGTGCATATCGCGCCACCGGTGCCGGGAGCCGAGGCGCTGGTCAGCGCCGCTGTCGCCGATGGCGCCGAGGTCGGTTTGGCGGTGCACCCCCCGCTCTGTCTGAGTTACGTGTATACCACTTCGAGTAAGGTCTATGAGTATCAGCTGGCCGGTTTGGCCGTCTGCGCCAGCGACGTATTAGGGAATCGCCACAGTGTGGCCCCCCAGGCTGGGGTATTCTACGTGGCCGGCGACGATGCCGGACTGGCTGACTGCCTGCGGCCCCTGGCTCGCGATCGCCAGCTGCTGCGGCGTATGCAGCAATCGGCCTACGAGCATGCGGTGCGTCACCTGCGCTGGCAGGACGAAAAACAGCCCCTCCTGCAGACGGTAGCGCGCAGTCTGGCGGGCTCACCTCTGACCTCCGCAGCGGCAGCGGGTCTACGCTAGCTCGGCGGACCGCATCGATAGTCGCGGCAGCGTCTGAGCGATGAACTCGGCAGCCACCCAGGCCAGAAACACCGGGCCGGCGAGCTCGCCACGGCGACCGAGGTAGAAGGCATCGAGCAGGTCGCGCAGCGACGG
>DAORCZ010000964.1:0-2272 GCA_035345735.1 Pseudomonadota bacterium
CGGGTCCGGCCGATGAAGCCAGCGACGAGTAGCACGGTGGGGCGGGCCAGCACGGTGGGTGGCGGGGTCAGGTCGGCGGCGTCGCGCAGCTCAAGATAGTCCAGGCGCAGCGCCGGCTCGCTGTCCAAGATCGCCCGCACTTGCGCCAGCAAAGCGTCCCGCCCTCGCTCCCCCGCGGCGTAGGCCTTCTGAGCAGCGAACAGCGCACGTGACAGAACCAGCGCCTGCTGCCTCTCCGACGGGCTGAGATAGGCATTGCGCGAAGACAGGGCCAGGCCGTCGTGGTCCCGAATCAGCGGACAGCCCAGGACCTCGACGGGCAGCGCGAGATCGCGGACCATGCGGCGGATGACCTGCAGCTGCTGATAGTCCTTTTCACCCAGCAGCACGACGTGCGGCTGCACCAGGTTGAGGAGCTTCAGCACGACGGTGGCGACGCCGACAAAGTGCCCCGGCCGATGATCGCCGCACAGCCCCTTCTGCACTTCGCTGACCTCAACCCGCGTCTGAAACCCCGGCGGATAGATCGTCTCGGGCGTCGGGCAGAAAGCGATGTCGCAGCCCGCCGAGGCGGCCTTCTGCAGATCGCCCTCCAGATCGCGAGGGTAGCGCGACAGATCTTCGCTCTGCCCAAACTGCATGGGGTTCACAAAGATCGACAGCACCAGCCGATCGCCGCGCTCGCGCCCGGCGCGCAGCAGCGAGACATGGCCCTCGTGCAGGTAGCCCATCGTCGGCACGAACGCGATGCGGGCGCCGGCGGCCCGCTCGGCCAGCATGCGCGCTTGCAGCTGGCCCGCATCGCTTACGACCTCGACTCCGTGAATGTGCATGGTCCGCCGCCTATCGCTTGCCGCCGGGAAGCGGATGCAGCGGGATACAGGACAGGCCGGCGCTGGGGTCGATCTCGGACACCACGCCGCCGGCTGCGGCGATGCGCGGCGAGGCGGTGCTGGCGGCCGGCTGGCGAGGCTCTTTTTCGCGGCCGAAGGTGTGCTCGGGCGCGGGGAATTCCCCGTCGCGGACTTCCGAGATGTAGCTGTCGATGGCGGTGCGCACGCGCAGCGCCAGGTTGTCGTAGCGCTTGACGAAGCGCGGACGGAACTCTTCGTTCATGCCCAGAAGGTCGTACAGCACCAGCACCTGACCGTCGCAGTCGGGACCCGCGCCGATGCCGATGGTCGGGATGGGCAGGCGGGCTGTGATCTCGGCCGCTAGCTCCTTGGGCACACACTCGAGCACGATGGCAAAGCAGCCCGCATCGGACAGCGCCTCGGCATCGCTGATCAGCTTTTCGGCCTGCTGCTGCTCGCGCCCCTGCACGCGATAGCCGCCCAGCGAATGGATCGACTGCGGCGTCAGCCCGATATGACCCATGACCGGGATGCCGATGCGCGCCATGCGCGAGACCAGCTCGGCATACTCGGCACCGCCTTCGAGCTTCACGGCCTCGGCCTCGCCCTCTTTGATCAAGCGGCCGGCGTTGCGCAGCGCTTCGTCGACGCCGGTCTGATACGACATGAACGGCAGATCGCCGACCACCATCGAACGACCCGTCGCGGCGCTGACCCCGCGGGCGACGGCGCGACAGTGATAGATCATGTGCTCCATGGTCACGCCCAGGGTGTTGTCGCCCCCCTGGATGACCATGCCCAGCGAGTCGCCGACGAGCAGCACGTCGGTACCCGCTTGATCGCAGAGCCGGGCAAAGCTGGCGTCATACGCAGTCAGCATGGCGATGCGCTCGCCCTGCTCTTTCATCTGTCGCAGCACAAGGTGCGTGACCTTGCTTGTGCGACCACCCTTCGTCGTCGACATTGTGCGCTCCTTCCGTCTCGGTCTGGTGGGCCAGATCCAAGCAGTGGTTGGCGGGGGACAGGCGTTGCGTTTACTGGGCTGCGAGTGATCACCCGATCAGGACCGGCTGACCACCCATGAGTCGCACTATATGCATAAGCGGCGGCCCAACCCAAGCCCTGCCGGTCCCGTGCGGCCCCAGCGGGGGAGGATCTGGGGCGGATTTGTGACGCGCTGCGTTGTGAAATGAGCTGCTCGTTTTGTCCCGTTGTCCGACCTCTGCTCCGACGGGAAACTGCGCTCGCAGTCCCGCGACAGGACGGCCCTTTCCTTGCAATGGCAGCCCTGCAAGCAGCAGCACCGGTCCCAAAGACGAGCCCAGCTGAGCCACCCAAGCGGAGCCCTTGAATGAGCCAATCCACCTCCTACCGCATGAACAGCCTTGCAGAGCCAGGTTCGTTTGTGCGCCCGGGGG
>DAORCZ010000964.1:2372-3505 GCA_035345735.1 Pseudomonadota bacterium
AGGTCGCGTAATAATGCGAAATGATGACCTCAACCTACCAAGGGTCCCCTTGGCTGTGCTTGCGGACTGCTGCGGCTGTCTCTCCGTCGGGACGTCCTAGTTTCTCGACGAGAAAACCGCTGCGGCTACCTGGGAGGTGGCGATGAGCGGCGCGCCTTCGAAACCGGCTCGCGACGCCTCTGCGACGGAGCCTGAGGCGGGACAGGAGCAAGCCTCGCTGGGACAGGCCCTGCGCGAGCTGAGTCAGCCGTTCCGCGACTTTTCGGCGGCCCCGTCGGCGCTCCGCTGGGGGATCAACGTCCCGGCGCTCTGTGAGGGGCTGATTTACTTCGGCATGCTCACCGTGCTGACTAAGTTCTTGTCCGAGAACGTGGCGCTCGGCGACGTGCACGCCGGGCAGATGGTGGCGCTGTTCTCCGGCGGCATCACCGGCATGATGTTCCTGCTCGGCGGGCTGGGCGACCGCTGGGGGGTGCGGCGGGCGCTGCTCTTTGGGCTGTGCATGATGATCGTCGGGCGCACGGTGATCGCGCTCGGCGAGACGCTGCACATGGCCCCCGGCCTGTTCGGGGCGCTGCACATCATGGTCGCGGCGGGCATGCTGTGCATCATGGTCGGCTACGGTACGTTCCAGCCGACGCTGTATGCCGCGGTAAAGCACTACACCGACGAAAAGACCTCGGCGCTGGGCTTTGCGATGATCTATTCGGTGACCAACCTCGGGGCGTTTGCCTCGGGCCTGCTGTCGCCGCGGGTGCGCCACATGAGCGAGCGCGTCCTGCCGCCCAACGGCATCACCGGCGTGCTGTGGGTCTACTCGGCGATGACCATCCTGGGCATCCTGGCCGTCGTACTGGGCTTGCGCAGGCGGGCCCCGGCCGGCGGGCAAGAGGTCGCAGCGGTCGTCGCCCGCAGCTTGGCCGCGGCCCGGCTTGATGTCGTCGCCGACGAGCAGCCGGGTCTGGTGCGTCGCATCCAGCGCTGGCTGGCCGATCACCCGCTGCGCAACGTGCAGTTCACCTTTTTCATCTTCATCGTCGTGCCGGTGCAGACGCTGTTTGCTCACGCCTGGCTGACGATGCCGCTTTATATCGAGCGCGCCTACCGCAGCACGCCGCTCTTCAGTCAGAACT
>DAORCZ010000965.1:0-3503 GCA_035345735.1 Pseudomonadota bacterium
AAGTTCAGGCCCACGCCCATGAAGGCCGCGCCTAGCTCGCTGCTGCTGCCGTTCTGGCTGGCGATGTTGACGACGATGCGGTCGGCCTGCGTGGGGTTGCCGTTGGCATCCAGGGTGTCGCGCGGTCCGCGAACAATCGTCACTTCGTGCGCGCTGGTCTGTCCGCCGCCGGCCGACAGTGAAGCGACCCCGCCGACCGGCAGGCTGCCGCCAACGCTCCAGCCGTTGTAGCTGGTGGTGCGCACCCCCTGCCCGGACTGCAGGGTCAGAAGTTCCTCGACGCTGACTCCGTCCTGATAGGTGGCCAGGCGGGCTTCTTGCTGGGTCTGGAAGTCGGCCTTTTCTTGCGCCGACATCGCGTCCCAGCCCTTGGGCAGCAGGCCCGCCGCGCTCAGGGCCTCGACGGTGTTACCGCTGCTCATGGCGCCGCTCACGCCGATGCCGCGGAAGCTGGCGCTGGCCGAGAGATCCACCTGATTGCGCTGCACCGTCGAGACATAGCCACCACCGAGCATGCTGGCGGTGAGATCGCCGCTGTGGTCGTCGGTCTTGACCTCGCCCGCGGTGACGTTGAAGCCACCGCTGATCGCGAACTGGCCGCGCTTGAGAGATGCGCTGGCCCCTAGCTGATTTTCGCCCACGGTGACGTTGCCGCCGACCGTGGTGCCGTCAGTGGTGACGCTGCCCCCGCCGGTCACCGTGCCGGTCTGCGTGTTGATGTTGCCGTTCACCGCCCAGCCGTTGGTGTTGCCGCTGCCGTCGGTGGTGCTGGTGCTGTAGTTACCGCCGACGGTGTTCTGGCCGACCGTGGCGCCCCCTGTCGTGGTGGTGGTCGTGGTCTGGTTCTGGCCGTTTTCGCCTTGGGTGGTCACCGCGCTGGTATTGGTCTGCCCCACCGTGACCGATTGATTCTGGGTGTTCACGCCGACCGAGGTCGCCTGCGTGTCGCTGGCCCCGGTGCCGTCCTTGTTCTTGACGGTGTCCGTCTGCGTGTTGGTGTACGTGGCGCCGGTCTGGCCGACCTGCACGCTGCCGGTATTGCCCTGGGTGCTGCTGGTCCCGGCCGAGTTGGTGGTCGTGCTGCTCTCGCCGCTGGTGATGGTGACATTGCCACCGCCCACCCCGACGCTGTTTGTCGTCTGCGTGCTGGTGCCACTGCCATCGGCGTTGGTCGTCGCCTGCGTCTGCTGGTTTGAGACCGTCGTGGTGCCCTTGTTGTAGTTGGCCGACAGGCTGTTGCTGTCGGTGCTGGTCCCGCCCTGCCCGTCCGTCGTCGTATCGGTCGAGGTGACGGCAGCGGTCGAGCCGCCCTTGCCACCTGTCGTCAAGCTACCGGTCACTTGGTTGTTGGTGGTGCCCGCCACTTGATCGGCTGGGGCGGGCTGTCCCGCCAAGGTCACTGTCTGCGTGGTCGGCGTGCTGTTCTGCGTCGCCGGCGGAATCGTCGGTCGGTGGGGTGTGCCAGGCGTCGTCAGGAACGGATCAACACCCGCGCCATACATGCTGGCGAACGGCGAAAGTGGAGCGCTGAACTGCGTCCACACGGCGCTCGGTGTCGTATTCCCCTGTCCCGCCGCAGGGGGCTGCGGCCCCTGCACCGGCTGGGTGTCCATCGCGGGCTGCGATGCGGGCTGCGTGGGCTTGGTGCTGGGCGCAAACGGATCGTGGACACTCGGAGCCTGAACAGGAATCGGCACAGCTTCCCCCTATGTAGAAGTTTTCGGCCGACGAAAGCGGGCGTTGTGACCAGTATACCCGACGCTGCCCGACGGTCTGCAACGCTGCCAAAGCACACGGCGACCGTGCCAGAAGACGCGCGACCGGAAGCCCAAGCACGACGCTTGCCTACAGCCCGCCCGCTCCCGTACGATGAGGAAGCCAGCTTCCCATCTCTGTCGTCCCGCTGCCCCTCTAGCCCGCTCCCCCATGCAAGGAGTCCCGGTGTCAAACCCTGATAGCTACGATCGCGTGCCCTATGTCAGTCGCAGCGTGCCGCAGATGCATCCTGATCACTTGGCGATGGGCGCCCTGTTGCGTGGGCTGCGCCCGCAAGACCTGGCGCACTGTCGCGTGCTTGAGCTGGGCTGTGCCGACGGGGCACACCTGATCCCGCTCGCCGCCAACTTCCCCGACAGCCACTTTGTCGGGGTCGATGCCTCCGCCGTGCAGGTGCAGAGCGGGCAAGAACTCATCGCCTCCCTCGGCCTGCGCAACATCGAGCTTCACGCCGCCGACTTCCTGCAGTTTCCCGATCCCAGCCGTCCTGCCCCGCAGCCGTTCGACTACATCCTCAGTCACGGCGTCTATTCCTGGGTCCCCCCACCCGTGCAGGCGCGCGTGCTGCAGATCTGTCAGCAGCACCTGTCGGAAAACGGCCTGGCCTACATCAGCTACAACATCTATCCCGGCTTCTACCGACGGCAGCACATCATGGAGATGATGCGCTACCACACCGCAGCGCTCAAAGACCCGGCCGAGATCGTGCGGCAGGCGCGGGCCCTGCTGAAGTTCCTCATCGACAGCGCGCCCGATCCCGACAGCACCGGTGTTCGCTTGCTGCGCGAAGAAGCGCAGCGCATCGGCCCCCTGCCCGACAGCTATGTCTTTCACGAGCACTACGAGGCCGACAACCGCCCCTGCTACTTTCACGAGTTCATGCGCGAGGCCGGAGCGCACGGGCTGCAGTATGTCGGCGACGCCATCGTTACCCTCGGTCTGACGGGTCTGTCGCCAGCCACCCAGCAGGTGTTTGCCCAGCTCGGCGATGACGTCGTGCGGCAAGAGCAGTACCTCGACTTCCTGCGCAGCACCTCACTGCGAAGCTCGATCCTGTGCCGCCAGTCGGTCGCGCTGCGCCCCGAGCCCAGCGAGTCTGATCTGCGCGGGCTGTACGTCCTCAGCATGGCGATTCCCGACTCGCTCGAACCCCTGACCGGCGACAAGCTGCGCCAGCCGATCCCGGTGAAGTTCCGCGCTCGCCTTGGCGAAGGTCAGATCGACAATCCGCTCTTTAAGACGCTGGTCCTGGCGCTGTTCCGCAGTCGCCCGAGCGCCCTCTCGCTGCCCGAGCTAGCCACCGCGATGAGCGCGCTCTTCGGCGAGCAGGTCAGCGAAGAGATGGCTCTGCGGCTGGCCATCTACGGCCACCGCACCGGCATCTGCATGCTGCGCAGCCACCACCCACCGATGACCAAGCAGATCAGCGAGCGCCCACGCACCTCGGCCCTAGCGCGTGCACAAGCGGGGCGCGCCGGGTGGGCCACCGGTCCCTGGCACGATCCCATCGCGCTCGATCCGCTGCAGCGTACGCTGCTCATGCAGCTCGACGGCACCCGCGATCTGGACGGCATGACCGAAGGCGTGATGGGCGCCGTACGCTCCGGCTTCCTCACCATCCGCGGCCCCCAGGACGAGCCGGTCCCCGAAGCCGAGATGCAAAAGAACCTGCGCCAACAGTTCATCCCCCGCACCCTCCGCTCTCTCGCCGAGCTGGGGCTGCTGGT
>DAORCZ010000966.1:0-3502 GCA_035345735.1 Pseudomonadota bacterium
AAGTCACGGGTCTTTGGAACCCGCATTCGTAGGTTCGAATCCTACCGCCCCAACTACCCCGCTTTATGTTGAAGTCGCTCTCCGTCTTCTCGGGCAATGCCCATCGCGATCTTGCCAACGCCATCTGCGCGGCCATCGAAGTCCGGCCCGGAGAGTCGTTGGTCAGTACGTTCTCCGACGGCGAAATCTTCGTCGAAATCCGTGAGAACGTCCGCGGGGTGAACTGCTTCGTCGTGCAACCGACCTGCCCGCCGGTCAACCAAAACCTCATGGAGCTTTTGGTGATGGTCGATGCACTCAAGCGCGCCTCGGCGGGCTCGATCGTCGCCGTCATTCCCTACTTCGGGTACGCGCGGCAGGATCGCAAGGTCAAGCCGCGTACGCCGATCTCGGCGAAGCTGGTGACCGATCTGATCACGGCGGCGGGTGTTGATCGCGTGGTCTCTGTCGATCTGCACGCCGGCCAGATCCAGGGCTTCTTCAACATCCCGGTCGATCACCTGTACGCGATGCCGGTGTACATCGAGTTCCTGCGGTCGCGCGGCCTGCACGGTGAAAACACGGTCGTCGTCTCGCCCGATGCGGGCGGCGTCGAGCGAGCCCGGGCCTTCGCCAAGCGCCTCGAGTCGATGATGGCGATCATCGACAAGCGCCGACCGGCGCCGAACATCTCGGAAGTGATGAACGTCATCGGTGACGTCCGCGGTAAGCATGCGGTCATCATCGACGACCTCATCGACACCGCCGGCACCGCGACCGCGGCCGCCAAGGTGGTGCTGGATCAGGGCGCAAAGTCGGTGATCTGCTGTGCCACGCACGGCGTGCTGTCGGGACCGGCCATCGATCGCATCAGCGGCTCGGTGATCTCGGAAGTCGTCATTAGCGACTCGATCCCGCTGTCGCCGGCCGCGCAGGCCTGCGGCAAGATCAAAGTCCTGTCGGTGGCCCGCCTGCTCGGGGAAGCGGTGAAGCGCATCCACCACGGCGACTCGATCTCGAACCTGTTCACCTAGTCCGCCCATCGCTCCCGCTCCGTGTCGCCCCTCCGCGCGCCGCTCTTGCAGTTCTTTCTGCTCGGTGCGCTCCTTCTTCTGGCTTACCGCGCGCTAAAGCCGGCTCAAAAGACCCAGATCACGCTGACCCCCGAAGCCCTTGCTGGTTTCGAAAAGGACTTTCAGCGTCGGCTTGGTCGCCCACCAAGCGACGGCGAGCGGCAGGCGCAGCGCGAGAGCTATCTCGATAGCGAGGTACTGTACCGCGAGGCCCTGAGCCGTCACCTCGATCGCGGCGATGTCATCATCCGACGACGTCTGATCCAAAAGATGGACTTCGTCCTCGACGCCTTGGTCGAAGAGGAGGCCGCGCCGCTGAGCAGCCAGGCCCTCTCTGAGTTCTACGCCCAGCACGCCGAGCGCTATCGTCAGCCGGCGCGCTTCTCGCTGGTCCAAGTGTTTGTCGCGGCGTCGCCACCGACGACGATGGTGCAACACACCGAGCCGCTGACCCGTGCGCAAGTGATCCGGCAGCGGCTGCTGCGCGGCGCCGAGCCCAGCTCTCTAGGCGATCCCTTCATTCGCGGCACGCAGTTCCGCGAGCAGAGCGAGAGCGAGCTCGCTGCGATCTTCGGCCAGACCTTTGCGGCCTCGGTCGCAGCACTGCCCATCGGCGCGTGGTCCGAGCCAATCGCGTCCAGCTATGGCCTGCATCTGGTTCTGCTCACCGCGACGACTCCGCAGCAGCAGCCGGCTCTGCCCAGTGTCCGTGCTCGCGTTGAGAGTGACCTGCGCGATGAGCGACGACAGCAGGCCCGCCGCGACCTGCTGCGCACCCTACGAAAGAGCTACCGGGTCGTTCAGCCGTGAAGCGCCGACCACGACTCGCGGGCTTCTTCCTCACCCTGGTCTGGTGTGCGCTTAGTGGCCTCCCCGCGACGGTGCTGGGTCATGGCCGTCCTCCCGTTGTCCTCCACCTCGTCGAGACCCATCCCGATCGCTTTGCGATGAGCCTGCGCTCACCGGTCGAGAGCGCTGACCCGGTCCCGCTCCAGCCGCGCTTCCCATCACACTGCCGCGTGCTCGCGAGCGAGCTTGACTGCCGCGGTACGCCGAGCACCGGCCAAGGTCTTCGCGGCGGACTTCTCGCGGTCGAGATGGCCGATTCAAGCGACGATCAGCGGACCCTGGAGCTGATCTACGTCATCACCTGGCTCGACGGAGAGCACGAGAGCGGGCTCCTGCGTCCGCTGCCCGGCGAGGATCGCTGTCAGCTCGCCCCGCGTCAGCCAGCCGCCCTGCTCCCCGGCTCTACCTGGACGACCTCGCTGCGCTATCTCCGCCTGGGTGTCGAGCACATCCTGGCGCCGCTCGCCGGTGCCGATCACCTGCTGTTCGTCCTCGGGCTGATCCTGCTCGTCGGCGATCTGCGAACGCTGCTGTGGTGCATCACCGCCTTTACGCTGGGGCACAGCCTGACGCTCGCCGCAGCGACGCTGGATCTGCTGCGCTTGTCGGGCCCGCCCGTCGAGATCCTGATTGCGCTCAGCATCGTCTTTCTCGCCCGGGAGCTTGCCCAGTCCGTCACATTCCCTGCCGACCTGGCAAACCCGAAGGCGCGGCGGTCGCACGGCGGCTCGGCCGCACTTCTGGCGTTGAGCTTTGGCCTGCTGCACGGCTTGGGCTTCGCATCGGCGCTGGCAGACGCTGGCTTGCCGACGGGGCAACGAGCGCTGGCGCTCTTGTCCTTCAACGCCGGGGTCGAGGTGGGTCAGCTGATCTGGGTGATCGCGTGGCTGCCGCTGTGGCGACTCTATCGTCGCTACGCCGCTTCCCCAGAGCGGGGTTGGCTGCGCCTGGGACCGGCCTATGTGCTGGGCTCGCTCGCTGCCGCGCTCACGCTGAGCCGGCTGTTCGACGTACTTTCGTGGCCTGGATAAATCGATGATCGCCGCCCCCCCCGTCCGTTCTCTGCGCTTTCTGGCCACGCCTCTGTCGCTGACTGCGGCCATGGGATTTCTTGCCTGCACTGCCGCCCCAGCGCCCGACGAGCCCTATGTCGAGGCCCGCGAGCCCTGCGCCGCCGCCGACCCGCTGCGTCGTCTGTTCTTTGGCGATCTGCACATCCACACCAGCTATTCGTTCGATGCGCATGCCTTCGACGTACGCCACACCCCCGACGACGCCTATCGCTTTGCCCGCGGGGCGGCGCTGCGCCTGCCACCGCTGGGTCCCGATGGAGAGGGCACGCAGACCGTCCAGCTCAGCCGCCCGCTCGACTTCGCCGCCGTGACCGATCACTCGGAGTTCCTGGGCGAGGTCGAGGCCTGCTCGCTGCCGGGCTCGGACACCTACGACAGCGCCGCTTGTCGCAGCTACCGTCAGGGCGGTGGCCCGGCGATCGCGGCCATGGGCCTGGTGCTGGCCTTCGGCGATCCGCAGCGCAATCCCGACATCTGTGGCGAGGACGGCCGCGTCTGCGGCAGCCTCTCGGGGCAGGTGTGGGGACG
>DAORCZ010000967.1:0-3499 GCA_035345735.1 Pseudomonadota bacterium
GCCGCACACCGCTGCGACTGAACAGCAGTCCAGCGATCTGCGGACGGCGTTCCGCAAGGGAACGAATGGCGATGGCGTGGGTAATGTCCGCCGCCCGTTCCGCTGCCGAACCTCCCAGAAAACGAAGGCCCCCGCCGTGGTTCAGACGACGGAGGCCGAGTTCCCCGTAGTGAGGCATCACCCCGCGGAACGGCGCGCAACGTATCTGCGGGGCTTCATAAACGCAACTGCGCTTGGAGCCTTCCATGAAATCGAGTCCTCTTGATCCGTCTGTTTCTCATCGCTGGCATTTGGCTTTGCTCTGTGTCGTGCAGAGCTGCGAGCGGTTCGCATTCCTTGCGATGCTGCCGTTGTTCGTGCTGTACGCGCAGGAGCGGCATGGCATCGCGGCCCCACATGCGCTGCTGATCCTCGCGCTGTTCCAAGCACTCGCGTACCTCGGCGGGCTGTCTGGCGGCTGGCTTGCTGACCGTGTGGTCGGTACGCGGAAGGCCACGCTGCTCGGCGCTGGTTTGCTGGCCTGTGGCTACGGTCTACTCGCGCTGGATCGAGCTGAGCTGCTGTGGCCAGCCCTGCTGATGATGGTGCTGGGGCATAGCGCGTTCCGTCCCGGCCTGCATGTGCTGCTGGCCCAGGTTGCCGATGCCGACGAGAAGGCGCGCGAGCGCGTCTTCCTGTGGCACTACCTCGCCGCGAATCTCGGCTACGCGGCCGGTGCGCTGTTCGGCGAGTGGGCACATGCTCTCGCTGGGTGGCGCTTGCTGTTTCTTGGAGCGACTGCGGCATCGGCGATGAGCGTCATGCTGCTAGTCGCCGGGCTGCCGTGGCTTCGCGCGCAAGCAACGCGGGCGGTCGATGAGTCAGCAGCCAGCTTGCGCTCATCGAGTGCAGCAAACATGCACGCGGTCTGGCTGCTGTCAGGTGTCGCGGTGATCTTCTGGCTGACGGCGCAGCAGGCCGGGAGTTCGCTGACGGTGTTCGCTGCCATGAACACCACGCCAAGCGTGACATTGCTGGGCCACGCGATGCCGATCGGCCCCGGTCACTTCGCTTCGCTGCACGGCCTGCTCGTGCTCGCGATGCTGCCGGCGTTCCTCGTGCTGCACGGGCGAAAGACCGGGTACGCACCGTCAGCAATCAGTCTGATGATCTGGGGCTATGTGGCCACAGCGGGGGCCTTTGCACTCATGGCTCTGGCAGGGCTTCGCGGTGGCGATCTGGGCCACGTCAGCGGTGCGTGGCTCGTCGGCTGCTACCTGCTGCTGTCTCTGGCCGAAGTACTCTTTGCTCCGCTTGGGGTGTCGCTGCTGACACAGCTTGCGCCGAAGCACAAAGCCGCGCAGGCGGTCGGGCTTTGGTTTGCCGGATCGGCGATCGGCAATGGGCTCGCTGGCCTGCTCGGTCTGTGCTGGGACCGATGGCCGCATCACCGCTACTTCGCGGCTCTGGCGGCGGTGTCGCTTGCCGCTGCGGTCCCACTTCTGTTGCGCCGCCGACATCTGGATTGGCTCACCGCGCTCACTGTGAGCGCAGCATCACAACCCGTAGTCGAAAGAAGGACGCAGCCCATGAACCCAACCTCGAACCCGAACCTCGAAGCCATCACCCCGCCGCTCACCACTCCGGCCACCGCGGAGCCTGCCAGCTGGGCTCACATGTCGCTGGTGGCTCTGCCGATCCTTCTATCAGGATCGCTGATGGCGAACATGTCTCTATCGCTGCCGGTGCGCGGAGTCAGCGCGATCGTCTGCGGGCTGGCGGTGCTACTCGGCGGGCCGTACTTGCTTGGTCAATCGCTGATGCGCTGGGCTCGACACGGCGTCGCCTTCGACAATTAGGAGCCCAGCAGACTTGAGGCACAGCTCCCCGCCGAGCATAGTCCGCAGAGGTGGACACTGCCCACCCGCCTGATGATCGCGTTCTTCCCTCATCCTGACTAAAATAGGTTGCCCCCATGCCCGTGATCGTAGCCGCCACGCAGATCAAACCTCCCGATGGTGAATTCTGCTGGGCGTTTCACCTGGCGAACGACTCGGCAGAACCCATCGCCGAGGTGATCGTCGAAACGGTGAGCTGCCAGTGGGGTGACTCAGCATCGAGTCGGGCAATTGGGCAGGTGCTCGGGCCGGTGGCATCAGGCGGGTGCATCGAGCTTTTGCGCAAAGCGGCGACCGAGGTGCGCATGTCGCTGACCCTGCGGGTGCGCGGACCGTTTGGCGAGCGCGTGATCGAGGCCGATGTCGAGCGACTCGATCGAGGGAGCGACCCTCTCTTGCTGATTCCGATTCTTGGGCTGTACGGCAGGCTCGCAAGAATCTCGACGGCAGACGTCCATTCGAAATCGAGGAAAGAGCTGAGGCCGAAGTGGCACCGCGTGCGGAGCCTGAAGGTGCCGCAGGCGAGCCGGGCCGGTTCAGCGATCGATGCGGGCAGCGGGATCGTGGTCTATGAAGGCCGCTCGGGTGGACTCTGTGCCGTAGATGTCCAGTCCGGACGCAGCATCTGGCGGAGCCAGTCTCTGTGCCACCTCGTCGACAGTGTTTGGCTTGATGGGGACTCGCGTCTTTGTTGCATCGATCCACGCACCGCGGAGCCTCGCCAGTACCTGGGTCAGCAGTCCTGGCGCTGGCTGCGGGGCGGGGGACGCGCGTTCCTGCTCGGCACCCATACGCTCGGGAAAGTCTCCTGCCGGCGGCGGTCCATCGATTGGGGCAACGAGGAACCAAGTGACTTTTGGATTTCGCTTTACGACATTGCAAGCGGCAAGGAGACGGGGTCTATCAGGCATGAAGGTGATCACGCGCTCCCGTTTCCACTCGGCGACGACTTCATTGTTTCCTTTGACGATCGAGTTGCGTGCTTCGATCGCGTGGGCCAACAAAAGTGGTCCTTTCAAGAGCGCAGCATGATCACGGCCATCGCGGAAGGCCGCATCTTCTTGAACAGCGGCGCGATCCACGATGTCCACACGGGTCAGCTTCTCGCTAAGCTCGACGGACACTACGGCCACATCTACACAACCACAGACGCCCTGGTCTGGAACGAGCTCCAGCACATCGCCGTGTACGATCGTACAACGCTCTTGCCGCGGTGGCGCCGAGAAAGAAGTGGCGGGACTACGCGCGGGGTCACATCCGATGCGGTGCTTCTGCTTGATGCCACAGACCATGACTCACGCCACTGCTTGGTCCGGAGCGTCACTGCACTCGATCTAGCCACGGGCAAGGAAGTCGCGTCCATCGACGTCGAGTCGGCACGCTGCACGCTCGACAGCACGCTCGTCGTTAGCGACACGCTCGTCCTGTTCTGCATGCTTGGCGGCCCGCCGGTGGTAATCGTCGATTGAGTCGCGAGAACAAGACAAGCTGCTCAATTCAATTCCCGTACCGAAGCATGAAGGCCGCGTTTGCGCATCTGCGCGGGTATGAATCCTGGGTCTACTCCTCCTCAAACTCCGCCGTCTTGAACTTGAGGGTGGTGGCGTTTTCGCGGGCGATGC
>DAORCZ010000968.1:0-3491 GCA_035345735.1 Pseudomonadota bacterium
GGCTGCCCTGATCGGCCGCCGCTTCGACGCGCTTGCGCAGGAAGCCCAGCCAGTGCTTGGCCTCGCGGGCTCCCAGCACCCAGTGGGTCACGGTGATCAGCACCACCGCCGCGACGAGCGAGATCAGGCCCTCGGCGAGCTCACGGCGGGCCCCATCGATCAGCTGACCGATCAGCGCAAACGTCAAAAGCCCCGCCGGCAGCGAAGCCAGCCAGCCATAGTGAACGCTGCGCGACAGCCCACCCTGACCGCTCTTGCGCAGGAAGGCCAAGAGTGCGGCGATCAGCAGAGCAACCTCTAGCCCCTCGCGCAGCGCAATGATCAGCGAAGCCAGGAACGACTTGGTCGCTGAACGGGGTCCCGCCGAGCCGTGATCGGCGCTGCGCAAGAGCTCCAGGATTCGCGCCCGCGCCTCGGTGGTCGCGGCGAGCGTCGGCGATTTCTCGGGATCGGTGGCCTGCCGCAGCGCCGCAAAGCCGGCTTCTAGGCCCGTCACCAGCGCCGGCTTTTCGATCCGCAGCCCCGCTTCGTGCGGCTCGATGCCGTCGAGATACGCGGCAATCCCCTGCCGGTGCGCCGTGGCAAAGTCACCGCGACCCGCCGCATCGACGCAGCCCTGCAAGAGCTGACGAGCCAGGTCAAAGCGCGAGCCCGCCGCCTGGGCATACGGCGCAACCGTTCGCAGATAGGTCAGCATCGCCGAACGCGTCGCGGGGTCGGCGGAGGCTCCGATGCGTGCGCTCAGCTCTTCGTCGGACAGCTCGGCCAGGGTCGCTATCTGCGCCAGGGGGGCAATGCCTGGAGGCGGACTGCCACCCGGCCCGCTTGTCCTGCCGTCCGTCGCATGCCGCAGACCCACGACGTAGAACGCAAGGTGCCAGCGATCTTGGGCCGGCAGCGTGTCGAAAGCCGCCATCGCCGTCCCGGGAATGCCAAAGGTCAGCGCGTGGAAAGCCAGCGCCGGGGCAACCTTTTCCATGCGGGCTCCATCGTGAAACGAAACCGGAGGAGGCTTGAGAGCCGCCGCCGCCGGCGTATCGGCCCGTCCGCTTGCCCCGTGACAGGTCGCGCAGAGCTTGCCGTAGAGCGCCGCGCCACGCTCGGCATCAACGGCAGCCGCCGGCACCATCTGCAGCGCAAAGTCCCGCTTCAGCGTGGCCCGAACGATGCGACAAAGGCGCAGCACCTCGTCCGCTTCCGCCTTGGCCTGGACCGCGTGCTCGACGGCTTCGACCTCGCCGGTCAGCTGAGCGATCGCCTGCGGCGAAGGAGCCGTCGCCGCAAGCTCCGGCAACAGCTTGCGAGCCACCCCGATCAGCGCTAGCTGCTCGGCGTACTCGCTGGCCTCGATGACCTGGCCCGCCTTCACCGCCCCGGAATAGTCGGCCGCGACGTAGTCGACGACCTGCGCCACTCGCTGCGTGGCCCGCGCCGCCCCCGTCGCCTGTGCCTGTGCCTGCCCCGTCGAGAGCCCCAGCCACAGCAGCACCCAAAGCGGAAGCTGGCGCCACATTTTGCAAATGAAAATCGTTTTCAACACGCCTCTATTTTCGGTCCAGCGCCCCAGCCCTGTCAAGCGCCAGGCCCACCCGCCATCCGCCGCCCCGGCCCGTCGAGAACGCCCGCTTGAGTACGCGCCGGTCCGCCCCCCAAAGCCGGCTGTTGACCGCCGCCAGGATTCGATGCTGCAATCCGCCGCCATGCAGCGTCGTGCCTGCCCTCCCCTGCCCCTTCCGCCCCCCGCGGGCTCACGCCAGCGCCGAATGATGGCGACAGCGGGCGACCACCGTTCGGTTTCAATCCGGCCACCCGCTCGGCCACGGGCCAGCGGCCTGTTCATCGGGCTGGGGCTTTCTCTCGTCGCCTTCCCGGTTGGGCTGCGAGCCGAGCATCCGACGATGCCGACCGCCGCAACCGCCCCAAGCACCCCAACCGCGCCTTCGCGACCACGTCCGACCGCGCCCCCGCCCGCAGCCAAAGCCGGGACGCACCAGCCGGCCGAGGCCCCGGCCAGCCCCACACCGCGCTGGGCTCCCCTACCCAACCCGTCGCCGGCCGCCCGCCCCGCTCCGCTCCCCTCGGCACCGACGGCACCCTCGACACCGATTCAGCCCACATCACCGGGAGCCGGTGCGCCGCCCGCCCCGCCCGAGGCCCCCACTGTGCCGCTGTATCGCCTCACCGGCTACGAGGCCCGGCAAGAACTCTTAAACGATGCCGACTGGCGACGCATGCTCGGCCCGGCGCGCTACAGACAGGACCAGGCTGGCAAGTGGCTCAAGATCCTCGGCGGTGGAGCCGCCTTTGTCGGGGCGATCTCGCTCTTGGTGGGGCTGGGCAACCTGGCCAATCAGACCGACTGGGGACGCAAGCCATCCGATAGCCAGCAGCCCGACTTCGAGGCCTTCGTCATCGGCTTTGGCGGCCTGACGGCGGTGGGGGGTGCCGCCCTACTCACCGGCGTGATCTTGCAGTGGTCGCTGCCCGAACGCGTCCGACCGATGTACCTACCTCAGCTTCAGCGCGAGACCAGCCCCGGTCCGCTACCGACGACCCCGGCCCGTAGTGCCCCGCTGTCGTCCTTCCCGACCTGGGCCTGGGCCGCACCGGCGGGCCAAGCTTGGATACAATAGCGCTCATGACTGCGGACCTCCGCCCTCTTTCAGACCATCGCTCCCGTCGGAGCGCAGCCTCGTTCGGGTACGGCTTGGCCCTCCTTTGTGGCCTCACCGCGGCCCCCGTTGCATGGGGACAGCCCGCCCCGGCCGCAAACACCGCGACCGGCAGCACCGCCGCCTGCCCCAACTGGATGGGGGCCGATGAAGGCGCTGTGTACTGGGTGTCGCAGTTCGACGAGGGCTCGATGCATCGCCAACCCACCGACGGGCCGCCGGTCCTCCTCGGCCGCGGCTGCACGCGGATGGCCGCCGGTTCCGTGCGCCTCGATCGCGAAGCCCTGTACTGCACCGACGGCAACTGGCAGAACATCCTGCGCCTGGACAAGACCAGCGGAGCCCCGACGCTCTTGCGGGTCGGCAAGGCGCTGCGTGGACCGATCAAGCCGGTCGGCGACTCGATCGTCTTTGGCTACGCCGAGCCGAACGATCTGAATCGTCTAGCCGCCATCCCCAAGACCGGCGGGCCGCCGCGCGTCCTGGCCGCAGTAGCAACCCCGATTCAGACCTTCGATGCCGATGCGGCCGGCGTGGTCTGGCTTGATCAGGCCGGTGGCGTCTGGACCGTCCCCGTCGGCACCGCCGCCAGCCCCGGCCGCCCAACCCCGCCGCGCAAGCTGAATGATGCGCGCCTCTGCGCCCAGGGTGCGCGGGTCCCCCCCGACTGCAGCCTGGCGATCGACGCCGACTTCATCTTCCTTGCCTATCAGCCGCGCTGCGCCGGCAACGAGCCCTGCCCCAAGGCCACCGCCCGCATCGAACGCATGGGTCGCGGCGGCGGCGGCTGGGTCTCGGTCGCTTTCAGCCAGAACACCA
>DAORCZ010000969.1:0-3487 GCA_035345735.1 Pseudomonadota bacterium
CTGCGCAAACAGGCTCGGGCGGAGGCTTAGACGGCGACGCTGCAGAGCAGCCATGACTTCCCAGTATCCCTGGGAAGCGGCGCGTTACGCAATGCGCCTGGGCAGAGGCTGAAAGCCTCGGACGACTACCCGCGCGAGACGATGCGAGCAGGGCCCAAGCGCAAGGCCAAGGCATCGCTGGCCTCACCGACCCGCGCTTCGTCTTTGCCTTCCAGCGTTAGGCGCACGCGGTGGCCGTCAGCGGCGGCTTCCAGTCGCGGGTAACTGCCCAGCGCGACATCGGGATAGCTGGCGGCGATGCCGTCCAGGTGATGCGCGATCTCGCCCTCTTCGCAGAGGATGAAGATCTGCCGCAAGAAAAACGGCGAGTCGCGGAAGCGCTCGCGGATGGCGAGAAATTTGCGCCGAAAAATCTCGGGGATGCCGGGCAGGATGTAGACGTTGCGCACGCAGAGCACCGGCCACTTGAGATCAGCGCCGGCGAGGAGCGTGGTGCCCTCGGGGACATCGGCCATGCGCAGGTTGCGGGCCAGGAGATCCTCGTGGGCGGCGGCCTGCGCCTCGGCTTCGGCGGGTCCCGTCGTCGCGGGACGCGGCAGGCTGCGATAGTAGTGGGTCAGAAGCGCCGCCAGCTCGGGATGCCGCGAGACGCCCACGCCAAACGCCTGAGCAACCCCGGCGATGGTCACGTCATCGTGTGTTGGCCCGACGCCGCCCGAGGTAAAGACGGCGTCGTAGCGAGCCGCGAAGCGCGCGACCGTCTCGGCGATGCCGGCCCGCTGATCAGCGATGACCGCGATCTCGCAGAGGCGCGTGCCCAGCGCTCGTAGCTCGCCGATGAGGAACGGCGTGTTGGTGTCGACGACTTTGCCGGAGAGGATCTCGTCCCCGATGACAATCAGCCCCGCGGTGGCCATGCGGGGAGAATATCAGCCGCGACGTCCACCGGGAAAACTTCCGCTGGTGCTGCCAGGGCCCGAGACCGGGCTGAAGTTGCCGCTGCTACCGGCCTGCTGCCCGGCGGTCCCCGATCCCAGCTCGGACTCGAACGGCTTAAGCCGCTTGCGCAGGTCGGCCAAGCGCCGCAGAAGATCAAGGTTTTCGCTGCGGAAGTCAGCAAGGAACTTGCGCTCACGGCGACGGGCAAGCTGAGCCGAGAAGAGCTCGGGCAGGCGATCGGCAAGCTGCTTGGCCTCGAAGAACTCGGGTACGAGCGGCACCAGCTTGCCTGCCTCCGCCCGGCCATCGAAGCGCTCGACGACACCAGCCCGCTTGCCGGCGGGCGGCGACCACAGGAGGTACATGCCTTCCGCCGCCTGCTGCGACAGGTTGCGCACCAGCATGCGGCCCGGCAGATCGGGCAGCGCGTCTTTGATGAGCGCGATGTCAAACGTCCGCGCCGAGGTCAGATCCAGTGCTCCACCGCCGCTGGTCACCGTCGTCACGACGAAGGACTTGGACAGCAGCGAAGACAGCGAGCGGGCCAGCCAACCGTCCTCTTCAACGATCAGGACCTGAGCGATCTCCTCAGGCGCCGCGGCCACGCCGGGTTGCGAAGATGGCGGCGTCGCGCCTTTGCCAGTGGGGGGCGGCGGCGGGGCCTTGCCAGTGGTCGGCGGCTTGCCGGGTGCACCCGTCGCAGGCGGCGGCGGCGGGGCGGCCGGACGCTGTGCCAGCTGAAAGCGCAGCTCGCCGATGCGTCGCGCGGAATCGGTGAGCTTAAGGAACAGCTCCTCGTTCATGCGTGCCGAGTCGCCGAGCGCGAGCTGACGATCGAGGCGCAGCTGCGCCTGCGAACGCAGCGACAACACGCGCGGCCCGAGATAGCCCAGCTGATCGGCACTCTTGAGGATCACATCGCAGGCCCCCTGGCGAATGGCGATAAGGGCCCGCTCGAAGCTGGGCTGCGCGATGAGGGCGATGACCTCGGTCAGCGGCTGCTGGCGACGTACGCTGGCGATAAACGCCAGGGCTGCCGTCTGATCGAAGCCATCCAGATCGACAACCGCCACTGCAAAGGTATTGCGCTGCAGAGCTCCGCGCGCGCTCTCCAAGTCACCGACGAGAATCGAGCTGACATCGACCTCGTGCAGGCGGGCCCGCAGCTCGGCCTGCAGTCTCTGATCGCCGGCAGCGATGAGCACAAGATCGACGGACGTCACGGAGCTCCCAGCCGCAGCCTGCATCTAGTTAGATGTATCACGATGGGTCGCCCCCGATGCGGTTAGATCGCGAGCTTCTTGGCGATCTCCACCAGGGCCTCGGTGTTGTGGATGTGGGCGAGCTGGGAGAGCAGGTAGTCCTTGACCTCGGCCTCCAGGGCCGCAAGCTCACTGGTCAGGGCGAGTGCGTCGGCGTAGGTGCGGACCAGCTGGCTCTCCTGTTCGCTGACCTTACCGTCGGCAAACGCCATCAGCAGCGCCGTTTTGAGGAACACCTTTCGCAGAGCCGGGGTGGTCAGCGCGGCTGCCAGATCCTCACCGGTGATGGCCGAGCTGCGCTCCAGCGAAGCCAGGGCGTGCATGCTGCCCCCGGTCTCGGCCCAGAACGCACCGACCAGGGCGGCTTCGCGCTCGTGCATGCCATCCGAGTGAGCGATGGCAAACAGGCCACGCGCAATCGCTTCGGCGTGGTGCTTCTCGACGGTGATCTCAGAAAAGAAGTTCATTCCTGGCTCCTTCGTTGTGCGCTAGGACAGCGTCTGGTGGGGGTCATTATCGCCTAGAACCGGCCGTGACTTTCAGCAGGTGTAGGCGCTGCTGCAAGTCCGATATCGGCAGATCGGCGTACTTGGCGGGAAGCATGCGGCGGTTGCTCGCCTCGAACACCGCGAGCAGCTCCATCAGCTCCAGCATCTCGACGTCGCGCGATGGCAGGTAGTCGCGCACGGCGCGCGTCAGGTCTTCGCCGTTGACTGGGGCCTGCTCGCTGCGCTGACTGGCGTAGTCGCTGCTCAGCAGCACCACCGCCTCGATGTCGGCGTTCGACATGCCGACGATGGGCTCCAGGATGCCGCGCTGCTCGGGGAACTTCAGCTCGCTCTGCACCTTGTTCTTGCGCAGCTGAGCCAGAAGCACCGTCTCGACCTCGGCCGGGGTCTGCGGGTAGAAGAACGGGATCTTGCGGTCCAGGCGACCGGCGCGCTTGAGGTCGATGTCGACCTTGTCGGGCCGATTGGTCATCAGGACAAAGAGCACGCGGCCGCGGTTCGCGGTGTCCGACATGAATTCTTTGATGCGAGCGATGACGCGGCTGTTGGTGCCACCGTCCTCATCACCCTGATTGCCGAAGGCGCGGTCGCACTCGTCGATGATGACCATCACCTGGCCGATGGCCTGCACGACCTGCAGGATGCGCTCAAGATTGCCTTCGGTGGCGCCGACCCACTTGCTGCGGAAGTTCTTAAACTTGATGGCGGTCAGGCCCGACTCTTTGGCGAAGGCCTCGGCGACGAAGGTCTTGCCGGTGCCCATCGGGCCGGTGAACA
>DAORCZ010000970.1:0-3485 GCA_035345735.1 Pseudomonadota bacterium
CGGGGGTGCAGCCCAGCGCGGCACAGGACAGCTGGACGGTGACGGAAAACTCGGACGTCCCACCCGCTGTCAGCGTTCCTCCCTGCCAGGTCACACTGCTGCTGGTGCTGCTAGTTTCCGTCGGCGAGATGCTGCCCGCCACCGGCTGCAGCCCGGCCGGCAGGCGCAGGCGCGCGGTGAGATCGCTCAGTGCAACGCCCCGCTCATTGCTACAGCGCAGGGTCAGGGTCGCCGTCTCGCCACATGCAAGCTCCTGGCTGCTCGCCGTCAGCTTGGCGACCGGAGTCGGGGTGATGACCGAGTTGAAGTACGTTAGCCAGTTGTCGTTCACATTTCCCGGCACCACGCTGACTGGCTGGTTGGCTTCGACCCGCAGGTAGGGACGAACGCCCGAGGAGGTCAGCGCCTGATAGCCGCTGCGATCGACGATGAAGTCGTAGTACTGCTCGGCCTGCAGCTGAAACTCCTTCCGAATCAAGCCTCCGCCCCGATCGATGTCTGAAATTGTGACTCCGGTGTTGTTCTGCGTGGCATAGACCCACAGATGGGAGGCATAGCCACCGCTGGGATTGGGATTGTTGGTCAGCGGTCCGGTGAGCGGCGTGCTGCTGCTGGCGCCGGGGGGACCGACATAGGCCGCGAAGCGGTAGCCCAGCCCCTGGCCTTCGTCGCTCGACACTACGCTCGCCGTGTCGCTGGTTCCCTGGCTGCCGGTCTCCATCCAGTTGGCCTCGTACACGCTGCAGCCAAGGTAGCTGGGCGAAACGGCCAGCTTGTATAGCTCATAGCCTAGGAAGCTGGCGTTGCTGGCCCCGACGAAGTCCAGGTGTCCGCCGGCTGCGACCGAGCTTTGGGCAATGGAAGTCCAGGCGGTCGATCCATAGTTGCTGCCCAAGAGCGAGACCGTCGCCGCGCTGGGACAGACAATGCGCAGCTCTTTTTCGCTGGCCAGTCCTAACTCGTGCGGGATACCCAGAAAGAACAGCGAGCCAAACGAGCTTCCGTTGGCACTGGGAACATAGCCGCCGCCATCGCGAGCCTGATTACCGCCACTGATCGCGCCCAGGTGTCCGGTCTGCACCGTCACCGGTCGCGTGGCGCGCACAGCATAGGAATGTCCGGCTTGCAGGGCGTCCAGACCCAGACCCAGCTGACGGACATTCAGATCTTCCCCCTGCTGCATCACCGTCCGCAGCAGCACCGTGCGGGAAGCCAGGTTGGCCACCGCCTTGCCGCTGGCACTCACCGTATTGGTGGTGATGTCGGTGATGGTGACCGTGGTGTTGTCTTCATACGCAAAGACATTCACATCGGCGGGGCTGCCTGATCCAGGAAGGCTGTAGATGTAGAAGCTGGTTCCGATGCCGCTCTTGCCGACGCTGGGAACCCAGTCATACTCCCAGCTCGATCCCGATCCCATAAAGACGCTGACCGCGTGACTGGCGCGTACCTTGAAGTAGTCCCCATCCCACTTGCCGCCGGCATCATCGTTGACCGCCCCATCTTTGATGCGAACGACGTAGCTGTCGCCGGGGGCCAGCGTGATGCCGAGCGCGCTGTCATCATTATCGCCATCGGCGGCATCATCTTCGATGTCTACGGTATTGCTGACGGGTGCGACATTGGTGACCACCAAATAGGAAGGTCGGCTAGTCATCACGTTGGCCGGTACGAACACGTTGTACTTCGTGGCGCTGTCGCCGACCGCCTGCGCTGTGGGCGGGTTCATAGCCATGGTGCTGACCAGAGCCACGAGCCCTGACCAGCGGGAAAAAGAGTGTGTCTGGAGTTTTTTGGGTTTGGTCATGCCCGCGTAGGAATGCAAGCCGTGGGCCGCGCTGCTCGGCTCGGAATGACGATCGGTGCTGGTGGGCTGGACCAAAAAGGAATGTCGGGGGAGGGGGGCCGCCGAGCGGGGCCGGCGGTAGGTTGATGGATGGGAAGGGGCTACTGAGCGTTGCAGTCGGTGAGGGTGGCCATCCAGCCCTGTAGCAGAGCGACACCGGCGGCATCCATCACCGGACGGTAGGGATGCATGCGATGCGCGTCATCGACCTGCATGCGGCGCAGGATCACCGACCGCTCAGGCGCGCCGGGAGGAATCAGGCGCGCGTTGGGAATCCCAAAGGTGCTGACGATGGGGTTTTCGTTGCAGGCGTGGGTCATCGCCAAGGGAGTCTGGAAGCGATAGTCCGCGGCCCCATAACCACCGCCGCCCGGCTGGTGGCAGTAGGCACAGTTGCCGTGCAGATAGGAACGCGCCCGCTGATTTAGCGAGGCCGTAGGGCTCGCAAGAGACGCATAGGCGGGCAAGAGCAGCGGATGAGCCGGCAGCCCGTTCTGCAGTCGCCCCAGCGTGGCCAGCGTCGATAACTGATTGGCCCAGCGTCCGCTGTCGGCGAAATAGCTGACCCGGTTTAGCTGTGCGACCTCAAGCCCAATGGCGCGCAGCACGGGCCGGGTGTGGCAGTGCAGACAGTCGCCGCGGCTGGGATAAAGCCAGGACGTGCCATCCGAAAGCGGGCGCGTCTCGGCATCTCGCACCAGCAGCGCATCACTCTGCGCCTCGTTCCAGCGATAGGACCAGCCGCTCCACTCGCCATCGTGGTGCTGCATCATAAAGCGCGTCTCGATCAGCTTGCGGCCCTCGCGGAAGTGCTTCATAAGGACGCTCCCGGTAGGCAGCGCCAGCTTGCCGTCCCCCCCGACAAAGACCTTCCCATCCTTGGGAAGGAACAGGTAGCGTTCTTTGCAGATCGATTCGCCGGTAAAAAGGGGCGCGTTTACGGTGTAGGGGAACGCACCGGGAGCCGGTTTGCTGGGGTCGTTGATATCGACACAGCCGGTGTCGGATAGCCGCGCCGCGGGCAAGTTATTGGGCACCGCGACGAGCTTGAAAATCCGCCCGGGTACCCCCCAGCCACCGAGCGCCGTCACGTAGACATCGCCGCGGGCGTCCTGGTAGATGCTGGAGATCGAGTCGAACGGCGTGCCCCCCTGCAGCGTCGAAGCCAGGTAGCGTGGCGGCTGGCTGGGGTCGCTGACCGAGACCCCCCAGAGGTGCCCCTGACAGAAGTCGGCATAAACAAAGCGGCCATCCAGACTGGGCAGGGCGGTGCCGCGGTAGACGATGCCGCCGGTCACGGAACAGCCGTTGCTATGTGGATATTCGGCCACGGGGGGGATAAACCCATTTATTGAACAATTCTTGTCGGTCGTTAGCTCGTCCACCACACAGTGATTGCCTTCAAGTAGACCCCATCCGTAATTGCCGCCCTTTTGCACCTTGTCGATCTCTTCAAAGCTGGCGGCCCCGACGTCGCCCACCCACAGCGCGCCGCTCTGCGCATCGAAGTTGAAGCGCCAGGGATTCCGGAATCCCAGGGCAAAGACCTCAGCGGCCCCCCCGACTCCGCTGGCGAAGGGATTGTCAGGGGGAATGGCGTAGGCCCGTCCCGCGGCCGGTCGCGAGTCGATATCCAGGC
>DAORCZ010000971.1:0-3481 GCA_035345735.1 Pseudomonadota bacterium
TTTACGATGAGCCACGGGGCGGGACGTCCCAAGCGCGATGGCTGGGCATCGCCGCAAGATCAGCGGCAGCGGCAAGGGGCGATGCAGCTCCGTGAGGGCCTGCTGCTGGGGCGAGACCTAGCGACGCGACCGTTTATGCCTGGCGGCGTGTGGTTCATGTTCGCGTGCTACGGCGCGGGAGTGCCCGAAAAGAGCGCGTACTTCGCCTGGCTCGACAAGCTGGAGCGGCTGGGCCAGTTCGACAAGTCGGCGAGCAGCGTGCTCCGCGGCCTGGTTGAAACCGGCGGTCGTCCCTTCATCTCAGCCCTGCCGCAGGCGGTGCTGCAGAATCCGCAGGGACCGCTCGCCTTCTTTGGCCATGTTGACCTCGCCTGGTCCTATAGCTATCAGGATCTCGACTCGGGGCAGGCGATGTCGCGACCGGGCAAGTTCATGCAAGTGGTGTCCGACCTGCTACACGGATACCGCGTCGGCGTCGGCTTCGCATCGCTGATGCGTGCACTGGCTGGAGCGCATGCTGAGCTCTCGACCCTGTACGACGACTCGGAGTCCGCCGGCCCCGGCACGACCGATCCCGAGAGCGAGTCTCGTCGCGCGCACCTGTGGATGCTGCGCCAAGATCTGCAGGCCTTTGTGCTGCTCGGCGATCCTGCAGTCCGTCTGCCTATCCAGGAGGCCGTGCCGGCTGCGCAGACAAGTCGCCCGCTGTCAACGAGTGCATCCGCCACCGCCACCCCGGGGCCAAGCGCCGCAGCTGCGACCGCCACCTCAGCAGAGGCCTTCTCTTCAGACGTCAGCGCGACGCTCAGTGCCGATCTCCTCGCCGATGTGGAGCGCTATGAGCGGGCCATTGCCGAGGTCCTCCTCAATCCCGGTGACCTCGCACGGGTGGCCAGCGACTGCGAGCTTCCGCGCAGCCGACTCGCTGAGCTGGTCAGCCGCTATCGTGAAGGCGGACGCGCCGCGATCGCCCCCGCTCTGCGCACATCGCGCTAACCAACGCCTCGGTTAAAGCGGTTCCGGATTGCATGCTGCTCTGGAGTAGAGCCAGGCTGACCCATCCCGGGCTGCTCGAACAGTGATCGCGAGCCGGGTGCGGACGGTTTCGCGCGGTGACCGGGCGCAGTTTTTCATTCCGCAGCCGGTCCATACGAGCGTCGGCCTCAGCCGTCTTCACCCCGTCACACACGACAGCTCATCGCCCTCCGAACACAGGGATTAATCCCCGGCGACGTCCCCTATCGCGATCGCCACCGGCTCCAGCGCTGCGTCGAGGGCGTAGCTGTTGCGGTCACGCGGGGCGAAGGAGATGCTGTACAGCGTGACCGTCTTGGTGGTGTTGCTGCCATCGGGATTCTTCACGCTGAGGACCGCGGATCGCAGACCGCTGGGGCTGGGGGTCATCGCGAAGCGTGCCTCGATTCGCGTCGCGTCTTTGCGCACTGCGCTGGTGGCCGGCACGCCGTCTAGCGACACGCTGACGCCGGGGGCGAACCCCCAGCCGCTGATCACAGCGAGCGTGGGATCGTCTTCGTTCTGAACAAAGGTGCGCACACTGGGCCGCTGGCTCAGGCAGTTTGTCGCGTAGTCAGCCGGGCCGGCATCCAGCGTGAGCTGCAGCGTACGCTCCGGCCGACCGTAGACGAAGCCGTCGTTGTCGGCGGCACTGACCTCGATCACACCGGTGGCGGTGCTAATCAGGCAGCCGCTGCGATCGAATGCGCCCACCGCGACAGCAAAGTTCCCGGTCGCGCCCAGCGGCGGATGAATGCCGAAGCGATACGGCTGCCCCACGAACGCGGCCACGTCGAGCGACGGGTTCTCTTGGGCTGGCCTGTCCTCGGTACTTACGAGGACCGAGAGGGTTGCCGAACCCGGTGGGACCACGGGCACGACCACGACGATCGACGGTGGCCACGAGCAGGCCAGGAGCTGTGAGATAAAGACCAGCACACAGAGCAGAGCCGGCACCGCAGGCCGTGGGAGTGATCTCAGAGACCGCATGGCTCCTCCTGGTTTTGATGGAAAACGGGCGCTGCAGGCTTCAGTGCCGCAGTGCAAAGTTGACGTTGACGAAACCGCCATCGGTCGCCGGGTCCTGCGGGCGCAGCACAACACCGACGGTAATTGCCGCTCCGCCGAGCACTGCTAGGGTTACCGCCGCGACGCTCACACCGATGATCAAGCGACGGCGCGATCGTTGCCGCGCCAGCTCGGCATCCGAGCGCTGCCGCTCCGCCATCAGGTTCTGCTGGGCTTGTGCGGCACGCTCTTGCTCGACTCGCAGCGCCCTCTCTTTTTCCTGCGTGGTCTGCTTCTCGCTCGCGAGCGCGCTCTCGACCTGCGCCTTGCGCGCCTGTTCTTCAAGCAGCGTGCGCATGTCGTTGCAGTAACCTTCGGTCTCGGGTCGCAGCGGACTCTTGGGATCGGCGCGCAGGAACTGCTCGTACGCGTCCAGGGCCTCGCCCGCGCGCCCCGCACGACGATACGCTTGGCCGATATTGAAGAGCAGAAGTGGCTTGGGATCCTGGCGATAGGCGGCGCGCAGCTCGCTGGCGGCGCGCAGAAAGTCTTTGGTCTGGAAGGCCTCAACGCTGCGCCGAAGATGCTCAGCCGAGCTCACGGGATCAGGCCCAGACAGGCTCTCGCCAGCGGGAGGCGGCTCGGGCAGGTCCACCGAGCCGTCGGCGGCGTATCCGGCAGGCGGCGGTTCAGGCCCCTCGGCAGCACGAGGCTCGCGGTTTTCTAGCACAGGAGTCGGCGGTGACACCGGCTGTGCCACGGCATGCGCGCTGACCAGCAGCCAGAGCGCGATCGCCAGCCCCGTCGATGCCCTCCACAGAAGATCGACGCGCATCATCCTGCAGCATCCCCCTATCGACGCCACGCGACGCCGATATCTCACAGGATATAACGGAGCGCTCGTCGATGGAATCGTCGTGTCGAGGGAGCGCTAGCTCCGGGGCTCACGACGGCAGCGGACAACCTGCTACAGCGTTCGCGGCCGGCAAGTCTGCCGCATGCGCCGAACCGACTAGTTGCTGTCGTTGAGATCTTTGACGAGCTTGGTCTCTTCGCCGGACTTGATGTTCACCTCGACACTCACGCGCTTGTCGTTCGTGACGAAGGTGACGACATGGCGGCCAGACTTCAGCGGGATGCGATCGCGGGGACCAATCGGCGTCGTCTTGCCGCTGTCCTT
Organism: Pseudomonadota bacterium; assembly: GCA_035345735.1. GTDB lineage: Bacteria > Myxococcota_A > Polyangia > Palsa-1104 > JAEUJZ01 > JAEUJZ01. The sequence continues at coordinate 3,203 of DAORCZ010000971.1, forward strand.
GTTGTCGATAAAGACCTTGGCCCAGGGGTGCGTATTGGCGATCAGGTAGCCCTCACCACCGCCGCCACCACCGCCGCTCGATCCACCGCTGCTGGAGCCGCTGCTCGCCGAAGCGCTGCTGGAACCGCTGCTGGAGCTGCCGCTGGAGCTGCTGCTGCTGCGATCGTCGCTCCGCTCTTTGCCACTGCTGAGATCGATGTCTAGCGTCTGCTCCAGCGAGGCATCAAACGAGATGACGCGGCTCAGCGAGCCGCCCTTCTTCTTGATCGTGACCTTGGC
>DAORCZ010000972.1:0-3481 GCA_035345735.1 Pseudomonadota bacterium
CGCATCGAACATCTTCGTGTTGTCCGCCCTCGGCAGGTACATCGCTCCACCCCTGCCATATCGCAGATCGCTGCCGCCCTGGGTCTGCCGGTCCGCTGGCTATAGGCAGGCCCAGCGACGTAAACGACGGGCTCGGAGACGCTAATGTCAGATTCCTACCGAGTAAAGAATGCCTCTGGCGGCCATGACCTGACTGGCCCGGGCTGGCGCGAGATGGCGCGTATGCAAGGCGAACTGGCCGAGCTGACAAGCAAGGTCGCGGATGCGCTAGAGATCTACGGTCGCGAGTCGGCGCCCTTTCGTCAGGCCCGCGCCCGATGGGCAGACCAGAACCGTCGGATGATGGAATTCGCGGGGGCGGGGCAATTGTTCGACGTGGTCACGACGACGATCCCGAAAAAGGGAAGGAACTGACGATGCACAATTACCAACTACACACGGGAGAATCCGCGGAAAGCCGGCTGTTCCTCAGCCTCATGGAGCTGTGCTCCCGCGTAGCCATCTGCCGCGACCCGAAAGATCGGGCCCGGCTCCGCGCGACGATCGACGTGCTCCGCCAGGAGCTAGTGAAGCTGATCGAGAACCTTCCTGTTCCGACGGAAGCTGAGATTGAAGAGGCCCTCAAGATCCAGAGCGGGCTATACAGTCGGGTGCCCCTACCGCCGTGTTGATAGCAACCAGGCTCAGACGATTCACGATGACCGAGCTAAGTGAGGAGCCAGGGGAACACATCCGCGAGGTCCATCGCCATGGACAGCGCTTCCTGCTAACCAAAGCAGGAAAGCCCGTGGCGAAGCTCGTGCCGGTTGACGAGGTCACGGTCATCGAGCGGGACGGCACGATTCGAGGCGAGATGCCGCTGACCATGAGGCTGCGTGCCGACGCGGGCTACTAGGCGGCGTAGCCCATGGCGCGGGCCTGGACTCGTCGATTGGTCGCTCTATGACGACCCCGAGCAGACAGCTGCTGAGGCGGAGCTCGATCGCGCGTTCGCAAAGACGGTGGTGTGGCTGCGCGTCCAGCTCATTGCAGGGCTTCCCGCCGGCCCGCTCGTAGCAGAGGCGTTTGACCGCATCGGCCCCACGATGCACCGCTGGGGCGACCTGGGCGCGCTGGACACCGAGCCCTGCGCCAACGTCAGACTGGCGCTGGCTGCCCTGGCCTCCCCTCCTCGACAACAGCGTCGCGTCTTACACTGATGAGCCACAGGCGACCCGTGGACGGCCGCGAGATCTGCGCAGGCCCGTAGAGTTTCGTGTGGTCCCGTTTGCACTGCAGGCTCCTTCGGCGCCACCACGTCCGCCGGGTGAAGGTGAGGGCTAGTCGTGCCCGAACAGCGCCGCGACACTGATCTGGCTGGCGCCATTGCAACAACGATGGCGTGGCTTTGTGTCCGAAGCATCTAACTCAACGAGATTTCTTGTTTTTCATCCTCATTTGAGGTTAAGAAACCGGAAATTCAAAGGAGTATTGCCTTGGCCACCATCATCTACGTTGAATCGGAAGCAACTGGCCGCTTGTCAGAACTGGGCGTGTCGTCCTCTCTAATCCGTGAAGCTGTGCTTGGGGGCGAGCTGGCCCGCGATGGCTGTACTCCCAATGACCCCCCGATTCTGCGCGGCATCGTGGCCTGGGCTCGGACGATCCGCACGCTGCGTGAATTGCTAGGGGCGGCCGGCTGGCGGCGCGATGACAAAGACAACTTCTCGACCGTGGTCCACCCTGATGGCCAGCTGGCCATCGCAGTAGCAGCTGGTGACGACCAGACGGGAAATCCTGCAGCGACTTCCAAGACGAGACACCCCAAGGGGGGTGTGACCGAGGCGGCAGTGGAAAACAACCAGCAGCTAAGCCTCTTCGCCCTTACAGAGCTGGCGCCTCCCAAGAAGCTCCGCGCAACGTGGATCCTGCTGGTCCACAGGAAGGAAGGCTTCCTGCATACAGAGCTCTCGCTGCCGTCGGCAATCGGCGATGACGGCCGAGTAGATGCATGGAGCGAGCGGATCATTCTTGAGCCCATTGGGTCTGCGTCCGACTTGATAGACATTCCCGAGGCGCCCCCAGCCATCGAAATTGCCGTCACTCGCAAGTCGGGATAAGAATCCCTCGTGACGTTTAATTCATCCAGACTACGGCTTGCTCGCCGACGCCGCGGATGGACGAAGCGCCAGCTAGCGACGCACCTGGGAATGACAGAGCGCAGCGTCATTGGCTACGAGAGTGGCGAACTGATGCCGCCCGACAGAACCATCAACGAACTGGCGCTGGCGCTTTCCTTCCCGAAGGAATTCTTTTTTGCTGCGGACGCCGTCGAGCCAGATCGCAACGTGGTCAGCTTCCGGGCGATGTCGTCGATGACAGCGGGACGACGGGCGTCGGTGCTCGCCGCAGGCGCCCTCGCCTTTGAGTTTAGCGACTGGCTTGATCTGCGATTTGATCTTCCGAGCCCACAGGTCCCCTCTTGTCGGGAGGCTCCCGAGGCAGCGGCCCAGTATCTGCGGAATATCTGGGGGCTCGGTGAACAGCCCATTCGGAACATGGTGCACCTGCTCGAATCAAAGGGTGTTCGGGTGTTCTCTCTCGCTGAGGAATCGAAGGACATCGATGCCTTTTCGCTCTGGAGAGGCGAGGTCCCCTACGTGTTCCTCAACACTTACAAGTCCGCCGAACGTGGTCGCTTTGATGCGGCTCACGAGCTTGGCCACCTCGTGCTGCACCGGCATGGTGGCCCCAAAGGGCGGGACGCCGAGAAAGACGCAGATCGCTTTGCGTCTGAATTTCTGATGCCGCGGAGCAGCGTCCTGGCGGCGGCCCCTGCTGTCCTTGGCCTTGAGCGCTGCATGCGGTTGAAGCGGATCTGGCAGGTCTCAGTCACGGCGATGGTGTCCCGGCTGCATCACCTCAGCCTGATCAGTGAGTGGCAATACCGGAGCCTATTCATCGAGATGGGCCAACGCGGCTATCGCACGACGGAACCAGAGTCTATTGCGCGCGAGACTTCCCAAGTGCTTGGAAAAGTGTTCTCAGCGCTTCGGGCCGAAGGGGTGGGGCACCGCGAAGTGGCCGCTGCGCTTCGCATCTATCCGACAGATCTCGACTCACTTGTGTTTGGGTTGGTAGTGCTGGAACTCCGCGGAGGAGGCGCTGCTATGTCGCCGGGCGACGGCTCCTCACGTGCCCGCCTTCGGTTGGTTTGATACGAGCTGGCTGGCTACCAAGGCGCCGACGGGCGCTACTAGTGCCCAGAATAAGATGCAGAGGCGCCAGCGACGCATCAGTCGTGCCCGAACAACGCCGCTACGCTGATCTCCAGGCCATCAAAGGGCTCGGCCGCGTGGCGATCGACGTGCTGCACCTCGACAAAGACCTCGCCCACCAGGCGCAGGACCGTGAGGGTCTCGCGCTCCGCGTCGAGTAGCCAGTAGTGGGGTACGCCATGCTCGGCGTAGATGCGGCGCTTTTGCAAGGTGTCCCTGCGACG
>DAORCZ010000973.1:0-3480 GCA_035345735.1 Pseudomonadota bacterium
CCGATCCTCACCGCCGATTTCCAGAGCACGCTGCAGCGCCTGTGCACCGGCTCGCCGGTGGGCTATGCCCTGGAGTATTTCAACCAACGCTATGCCGAGTTATCGACCGCGTTGTCGGCGCGCATCGATGAGTGGGTGCAGCAGCAGAAGCAGCCCGGCCACCTTGAAGGCAGTGGCGATAGCGACGCCCTGCCGAGCGATCTGGTGTCGCTGTGGACCGCGCACAACGATGCCCGCGACTACGTCGTGCTGGGCGATCCGGCGGCGCGCCTGCCGACGCTGTGGAAGGGCGAGACCGGCGATGGTAGCGACGTGCCACTGCCGGCCGACCTGGCGCACTACATCGCGCTTCCGGTCTGGCAGCGCACGCCGCACGAGGTGCAGGACCTTCTGCGCCAGCTGTCGGGCAGTGGCCTCTCCGAGCTCTTGGCCCGCGTCGAGCCAGCCCGGCTGGGCGGGTAACCGACGCTACTTTTTCTGACTCAGCGCGTCTTTGGGGACGTCGCGGGCGAACAGCTTGGCCAGCTGCTGCAGGGTGGCGTCATTGCGCGACATCGACAGCAGGCCAAACAGCTCCAGGCCCTTCTGCCGCACCTCAGACTCGGGTGCCTGTTCCAGCAGGTGGCGGGACCCGACGAAGCTCCACGCCATCGGCGTGCCGTTGGTTAAGAAGCCGTAGTAGCGCAGCATGTCATCGCTCCAGCGACGCTGCGCCGGCGCGTCGTTGACCTGCACCGCCGCCAGCCACAACAGCGCCGACAGCACGATGCGATCGCCGATCTCGTTCTGCTCGTGCCAAGCGCTCTCGCCTTCGCGTAGGGCCCCGGCGGGCTCGCCAGCGGCGAGCAGGACCTCGATGCGATTGGCGGCGATGCGACGCTGATCTTGGCCGCTGGCGGTCTGCATCAGCTCGGGCGCGCGCGCCTGATCGAGTGCGTAGAGCGACCAGCGCGGCCGGAACAGATACTCGATGCCGAGCGCCGAGAGCTCCTCCCAAGCTGCGCGGCGCCCCTTGGCTGGCAGGCTGGCCAACACCCCGGTCACCGCCTCCGGAGCGGGCTGCGCCCCGTCGCTGTTCAGCGCGGCTTCGGCCCACATCAGCTGCGCTTGCAGGCGTGGGTCGGGGAAGCGCTGCAGCGCCGCCCGGGCCGCCGGCACAAAGCTCGCCGCGCGGTCTCGCTGACCGGCACGCAGCGCGAAAAGCAGGATGCGCAACTCGCGATCCCGATCGTGCCAGCGCGGAGCGGCTTCCTCGACGGCGGGCAGGTTGTCGCAGCCCGGCTCCAGGCCAGTCAGCGGATTGGGCAGGATGTTGAGCTCACGATCGAGTCGCAACGCCACCCGACACTTGAGCAGCAGCGAAACGACGCTGGGCTCGTGCTCCTCTGGCCGAACATCCCAGATGCGCAGCGTGCCGTCCTTGCCGGCCGTGACGACGCGCGTCCCATCACTGCTGAAGCGGGCGCTGTGCACGGCCTGGGTATGCCCACGCAGCGTCGAGCTCATGCGCCCCTTGTGGGTCTCCCACAGCCGGGCGGTGCGATCGCCGCTCGCCGTCACCAGCATCTGACTGTCCGGCGAGAAACTGACGCTGAACACCGGGCCGGTGTGGCCGCGAAGCTGTCGCAGCAGGACACCGCTCCGAGCATCCCAGATCCGCGCCGAACGGTCGACGCTGGCCGTCGCAATCAGGTGACCATCAGGGCTGTATTCGCCCCCCACGACCGAGCTGCTGTGCCCGACCAACTGAGACACCGCTCGCCCCGTCTCGGCGTCCCAAAGGTAGGCGACATCGTCCTGCGTGGTCGTCAGGATGCGGCGCCCATCGGGGCTGTAGTGGGCCGACGAGAGCGCCGTCCGGTGCGGCAGCGAGAGCAGCAGTTTGCCATCGGCCGCCGCCCACACCCGGACGACCATGTCGGTGGCCGCAGTCAGTGCGCGCGTCCCATCGGGGCTGAACGCCACCGCCATGACCGAGGCGGGATGCGGCATGGACAGCGCGGGCCCTGCCGATCCCGCGGGGTTCACGGGCAGCGCAAAAATCCGCGCTGTGCGATCCGCCCCGCCCGTCAGCAGGCGACGGCCATCGGGGCTGAACGCGGCAGCGAGCACCGCCCCGCTGTGGCCTGGGAGGCCCGGCAGCGGGCGTCCGCTCTCGGCGTCCCAGAGGTGGACGTTTTGACTCTCGGCGTCCGGCTCGTCCTGCTCAACCTCGGCGGTGACAATCAGCTTGCCGTCGGGGGCATAGCTGGCGGAGGCCAGACCGGCGCCGGGCTGCGGTAGCACAAACAGCGGCTGTCCCAGCTCGGCCGACCACAGGCGGCTGGTGCCATCGCCGCTCGTCGACAAGAGCTGCTTGCCGTCGGGCCGATAGCTAACGCTGGCCACCGCGCGCGAGTGTCCCGAGAGCACGCTCAGCTCCTGACCGCTGCGCGCGTCCCAGACCCGCACGGTGTTGTCATCGCTGCCCGTGACCACCCGCCCACCATCTGGGCTAAACCCGACGCTGTAGATCGCTCCGGTGTCGCCATGCAGCGTCAGTAGCTTGCCCCCCGAGGGCACTTCCCAGATCTGCGCCGTGCCGTCCATGCCGGCGGTGACCAGGCTCTCGCCATCGGGGCTGAAAGCGACATGCCAGACCGGCCCGGCGTGCGGGCCCAGCTTGGCGATCAGCTGATAGGTGCGCGCGTCCCACAGCAGGGCCAGCTTGTCTTTGCTGGCGGTCGCGATCAGGCGACCGTTTTGGCTGTAGGTCGCGGCCATCACTTCGTCGCTGTGCTCGCGCAGCAGGGTTATCCGCTGTCCCGTGCTGGCGTCCCAGATCTGCGCCGTCTTGTCGGCCCCGGCGGTGATGATGCGCGTCGCATCCGGGCTGTATTCGGCGCTGTGCAAAACACCACCATGCGTGATCAAGACCGGCGCGTTGCCGCTGTCTGACAGGCGCACCCGCGCGGTGCCATCGACGCCCGCGCTGACCAGCGCCCGCCCATCGGGGCTGAAGCTGACGCTGCTGACTTCGCCTTCGTGGCCACCCATGCGGCGGATCAGGCGCCCGGTCCCCACATCCCACAGCCGCACCATGCCATCGTGTCCGGCCGTCGCCACCAACCCACCGTCGGGGCTGTAGGCGGCATCGGCGATCTCGGGCACCGCCCAGCCCCCTGGGATCTGTAGGGGATCGACCAGCACCGCGCGGTTGGCATAGAGCGGCCGCAGCGCATCGGCGAGCAGCGGTCGCAGCGTCTGCGAGGTCGAGCTGCGACGCAACGCGTAGTCCAGCCACAGCGCCGCCTCGTGCCGCATGCTGGGATCGTCAAGCAGCTGACGCCCGCGATCCTCGGCCAGATCGAGCTCACGACCCCGCACGCGGTAGTACAGCACCAGCATGCCCACCATCACCACCAGCCCCAGCGCCAGCGCCGCGGTCATGGCGATGCGCTGCGCTCGCTGCAGCTTCTTTTCGCTGCCGGCGATCTCGTC
>DAORCZ010000974.1:0-3475 GCA_035345735.1 Pseudomonadota bacterium
GCCCATCGATGACGCGAGTGACGGGCATCCCCTGGGCGTTGATCTCGGTCGGGCAGGGCGGCAGGGTACCGCCCGAACACTTGCCATCGGCGAGCAGCGGCGGAATCGCTCCGGCAATCATCCCCGCACCCAGCGCCAGACCGATTGAGCCCAGGGCGATACGCCAGGCCGGCCGAGGCTCGCGATCGCCGGGGCTATCGACAGCCCGCGTCGCTGGGGCCGCCGCAGCCGGCAGCAGGCTTGGGGGCAGCAGAACGACCTCCTGGCCCGAGGGGATCTCGACCTGCTGGCTCGACAGAGGTGCGCCACTGAATTCGACCTTGTGCGGCCCCGGCGGCAACGGCAGCGGGGCCGAGAGCGGCGTGACGCCGACGTCCTTGCCATCCACCAGTACGTGCACACCGGCCAGGCCATTGCCAATGCGCAGGCGCCCGGCCATGGCCGAGAGGCACTGGGTCAGCTGATCGACTTCTGCCCGTCGCTGCCCCGTCGGCAGTTCGGCATCTTGGCGCGCGGCGATGTACAGCTTGTACTTCTCAAGGGCGATCTGGGCGGGCTGCAGCTGACCAAGCTCGGCGTGCAGCGCCGCGATGGTGAAGTAAAGGAGGGGCTTGGCCAGCACCTTCTCGTCTACGTCCACTTCGTCGAGGATGTAGGTGTAGATCTTGAGCGCGCCGCGCGGATCACCGGTCTTGCGCATCATCTGGGCATCACGGCACAGCGGCAGCGCGCACCAGGTCTCAGGTGCCGGGAGCGCCGACGAGGGCGAGCCCGCTCCGACCGACGCGCCGGCGCTTCCAAGCGGCGCGGGCGCTGGCTCGACCTCAGGTGGCTTCTGCCCATGTGCCGTCGCCATCCACGGCAACAGCAGCACAGACGAAAAGAGCATCGACCGGGTACGCCGCATACAGTCCCCCATGAATGGCTCCCCAATGAACCCTCATAGTATCACCCTGCCGAGGTTACCGACCCGCGAGCGACGAGAGCCTGCCACCGGACTCCGGAGACCGCCGGATGGGTAGCTGCGGTCCCAAGCCGACCGCTTTTGCCACGCGGCTGTCGGTGATGACCGCGCCATCGTCGTCCATCTTTCGGCGCAGTTAGCGGTAAGATGGAGCTTCCGTGTCTGTCGATCTCAGCAGCGCTGAGGGGGTGTACAAGCTCTGCCCGAGCTGCCACTACATCTACCCGGCGGCGGATCGCTTCTGCGCCCGCGATCGCACCGAGCTGGTCGTGGACGATCGCATCTTCGTCGGCAAGTACATCCTTCTGCGCAAGGTCGGCGAAGGCAGCATGGGCGCGGTGTACGAGGCCGAGCAGCCGCAGATGGGGCGCAAGGTGGCGGTCAAGCGCCTGCGCCCCAACTCCGAGGTGATGATGCGCTTCGAGCGCGAGGTCCAGGCGGCTGGCGCCATCAATCACCAAAATGTCGTCACCATCTTCGATAGCGGCCTAACTCCCGACGGGGCGGGCTTCATCGTCATGGAGTACCTGGAGGGCGAGCACCTGGCCGGGTACCTGGAGTCGCGGGCCCCGCTTCCCCCCAGCGTCGCGCTGCCGCTGTGGCAGCAGGCCGTACGCGCCATGGCCGCCGCGCATGGCAAGGGCATCGTGCACCGAGACCTCAAGCCCGAGAACATGTTCCTGTCGCGTCAGTCGACCGACGAGGGCGGCGGGCTTTTGCTCAAGGTGCTGGACTTCGGAATCGCCAAGTTTCACAAGAAGCCGGGGCCGGCCAAGGGCACGACGCCGGGGATGATCATCGGCACCATGCAGTACATGGCGCCCGAGCAGCTGCAAGGCGCCGAAGCCGATCCGCGCGCCGATGTCTATGCGCTGGGCCTGATCCTCGTCGAGATGTTGACCGGCCGCCTGCCCTGGGGGCAGAGCAAAGAGCAGAGCTACGCCCAGTTCGCGCTGCGCATGGTGCAGCCGCCGCAGGGGCTTGCAGCGATGCGACCGGAGGAGCGGTTCTCGCCTGAGCTGCAGCGCTTGGTCGATGACATGCTGGCCACCGAGCCGCAAAATCGCCCCGCGGGAGCTGCCGAGCTCTTGCCCCGCTTGCGGCAGATCCCCGAGTCCACGGCGCAGTTCCCCGCCGACTCGCTGCCGCCCAGCGAGAGTCCGCGCCCAGCTGATCGCAACGCCCAGGCCCTGCCCATGCCGCAGACGCAGCGGGTGCCGGCCTTCCGCTTTTTGGCTCTGCCGCCTCATCTGCGCGCGGTGGTGATGGGGCTCCCGATCTTGCTGGTCTTGGGTCTGGCCCTGGTCTTCGGGCTGCGCTCAAGTCCACCGCCCCCCTCGCCGGCAACTCCGCTCGCGCCGCCTCCTGACAAGACACCGGACAAGCCTCCGCCCCCCGAAAAGACGCCGGAAAAACCGGTCTCCAGCAAGTCGCCAGCGGCCCCGCGCTCCGCCGCCAGTCACGGTGCCGCACTGCAGGTGCAGTTCGCCACCACGGAGGCCAAGGGCGTGACGATGAGCTGCGCGGGCCGCAAGCTGCCAGCCCCCAGCTGTGCCGGAGCCGGCATCTGCAAATGGACGGTCAGCGTCAGCGCCGGACAAAAGTGCATCGCGGAGCGCGGCCAGGCCAAGAAGCTGTACCCCTACGCCGAGCTGCAAAAGACCGCCCCCGATCGCAAGAACTTGGTTCACATCCTGGTTCACTTCTAGCCGCGCGCGTCGTGCGCCAGCCCGCGCCAGTCCGACTGGGCTTCGTGCGATAATCAGCGCAGCCGCTTTCGACGGCAGCTGCGCGCCGATCGCCCCGGGGGACGATGAGCAAGCAACAGAATGAAGGGACGGATGCCGACTTTTCGACCGGGCGGACCCTGGCCGCACCTCCACAAGGCGGCGAGGGTGCGCAAAGTCCATGGCTAACCGAGTCGAACGCCGACACCGACTCACAGGTGGCCGTGGCCAAGACCATGGCCGGCCCCGAGTCGCCCGCCCCGGCTCCGTCCCCTCGGTCTGCGTCGCGCTTGGCGCCTTCGGATATCCCGCCGGTCAGTGACTGGGATCGCTATGAGTTTCTGAGCGCGCTCGGTCACGGCGGCATGGGAACCGTATGGAAGGCGCGCGACCGCCAGCTTGGCCGCATTGTGGCGATCAAGTTCGTGATTCGCGATTAAGTCCCTCCGCCATCGGCACACATCGCCGACAGCGGAGTGGCTGGCGAGGACGGAGGGGAATCGCTTTCGGGGGGCGAGCGCGCGGACGAAAATCGGCATTGCCGATCGCGGCGAAGCCGTCCGCACGGCGATGGGTTGCCTCCGGGGCCCGAGCAACATGCCGGTGAGCGAGAGGACTTCGCCCGCGGCCCACAGAGAGCGATTCGGCAGTCCTGCGCGCTGCATGCGCTGCAGCCAGGCGGGGGTGTTCTTGCCGTCATGAAGTGCAAGCGCTTGAGTCGCCCGAGCTGCTGATCGCCAAGCTGCATTCCCCCCCTTCGCCCCTTGATACAATAGGGCGGACT
>DAORCZ010000975.1:0-3473 GCA_035345735.1 Pseudomonadota bacterium
CTCAAGACTGCGGCCGGGGCGATCATGGGCACGCCGGCCTATATGGCGCCGGAGCAGATCAAGAACTCGTCCAAGGTCGACAAGCGCGCCGACATCTACGCCATCGGCATCATGCTCTACGAAGTGCTGGCCGGTCGTCGCCCGTTCAACGGTGGATTCGGCGAGCTGATCGGTCAGCACCTGTTCGAGCCGCCGCCGCCCCTGACCGCGATGGCGAAAGAAAACAACATGCCGCCGCGCCAGATCAACTGGCCCAAGGTCGAAGCGGTGGTCATGCGCATGCTCGCCAAGGAGCCCGACGATCGCTACCAGGACTGCGCCGCCTTGCAGACCGCGCTGGAAGAGGCCTGGGGTCAGAGCTTCTCGCAGGTGCAGAACAAGACGCTGTCCGCGGCTCTGCCGCTGGTGCCACCGCCGAGCAAAGCGCCAGCAGCGGCGGGCGGCCGGAACAAAGCGAAGCTTGCCGCGGCGATGGCTGCCGTGCTGGTGCTGGGGGGCGGCGGGGTCCTGGTCAGCCGCACCCTGCGTCAGCCCAGCGTGCAGCGCAAGCAACGCCACGCGGGGGCTGTTGCGCGCTACGAAGCCGCGCAGAAGGGCAGTGTCGAGGAGCGCCGCCTGCTCATGGAAGCGATCGAAGCGGGCGGTGGGCGGGCGCACCTGCCGGCCGTCGCGGCGGCGCTCTCCGACGAAGATCCGACGGTATCGCGCGCCGCGCTGTCCGCCGCTTTGGCGATTGCCGAGCCCAGTGACCGGTCGCTCGCCGAGCCGCTGGCGGCCCAAGAGGGGCAAGAGGTCGGCATTAATAGCAGCGACATCGCCGCGCTGCGTCTGCGCATCGGCGAGACCGAGGCCGAGGCGAGCCTGCTCGCCACGCTCAAGAGTCCCCTGGCCAAGCCGGAAGCCCGCTTGCGCGCCGCCTTAGCGCTGGCCGAATCTGGCCGCCTGCCCGGGCCGGCGCTGCGACAGACGATGGAAGAGATGCTGCGCGCCGGTCCGATCCGACCGATGCTGCGCCGCTACATCCTGGTTCGCTTGGTGATCCTCAACGAGCCGGAGACGCTAAAGCAGCTACAGGCCGCAGCCGCCGAGAAGGCTGGCGAGGCCCGCAACGAAGCACTGGCCATCCTGGCCGTCGCGCAGCACTCGGGATCGTTCGATCGCTTGTATGACGCAGCGGTCTGGGTGCGCGGAGCCGAGCGCCTGCTGCTCGCCGAAGCCCTGGCCGAAGCGGGAGACGCGCGGGCCAGCCAACTCTTGCGACCCTTTGCAAAAGAGCCCGAGCCCAAGGTGCGTAGACGCGCCGTCGCAGCCCTGGCCCGCATGGCGAGCAATGGCCGGCTCCCCGACTACATCGCCATCTTCGAGCCGCTGCTTACGGACAGCGATCCCAAAGTCGCGATGCTGGCGACCGTTGGCCTTTTTCAGTAGCGCCCGCGAGCCGCGGGGGAAACAGCAGTCGATATGACAGACGGATCTGATCCACTCATCGGAACGACCATTGGCGACTACAAGATCACCGGCCTCATCGGCCAGGGTGGCATGGGTGTCGTCTACGCCGCCGAGCACACCACTTTGCACCACAAGACCGCGTGCAAGGTGCTGCGTCCCGAGATGGCCAATCACCCCGAGACCGTCGAGCGTTTCCTACAAGAAGCGCGTCTGATCAGTCGCATTCGCAACACCAACCTGATCGACATCTTCGACATCGGCGAGCTGCCCGACAAGCGCCTGTACTACGTCATGGAGTTCCTGAGCGGCCGCACGCTGGCTCAGGCGCTGCAGGATCAGCGCTTGCCGTTCGCCGGCATCGTCTCGATCATGACCCAGATCTGCTCGGGCCTGCAGGCCGCGCACGCCGCCGGCCTGGTGCACCGCGACCTGAAGCCCGACAACCTGTTTCTGGTCGAGCGCAAGGACGAGCCGCCGCTGCTCAAGATCGTCGACTTCGGCGTCGCCAAGGTCATGGACCTGGGCAATACCGACGCCAAGCTGACGCGCACCGGGCACCTGGTCGGCACGCCGCAATATATGTCGCCTGAGCAGATCAACGGCGTCGCCATCGATCAGCGCAGCGACATCTATGCGCTCGGCGTCATCCTGTACGAAATGTGCACCGGCACCCCGCCCTTCCGCGGCGAGACGCTGGGCCAGATGTTGATCGCGCACCTGCAGCAGATCATGCCCTCGATCGATCGCAAGCTGCTGAGCCCAGACGTGCCGATCGAGATCGAGCCGATCATTCGCAAGGCCATCGCCAAAGATCCCGCCGAGCGCTACGCCACGGTCGGTGAGCTCAGCGCGGATCTGGATCGCTTGGCGGCGGGGCAGCGCACGCTGGCCGTCGATTGGTACAAGGCCTATCAGCCGCGCGAAGTCACGGCGATTCAGACGCTGCACGGCACGATGCTGACGCTGCAGACGCCGCCGCAGTCGAACTCGCGCCGCCTGATGTGGCTGGGCGTGACGATGGTGCCCGGGCTGCTCTTGTGCTTGGTCGGTGGCTACTTTTTCTTCAAGCACAGCAAGCCGCCGGTGGTCGAGCGGCCACGTCCCAAGCCGGCCGCCCCCGCGCCGCGCAAGCGCGAAGAGATCGACATGCTGGCGCTGCGTTCGTACGCGCTGACCGTGCTGCAAGAAGGCCTGAAAGAGCCCGATGCTCAGCCACGACTTTTGGCCCTGCAGGCCCTGGCGGCGAGCCGCGACACGCGCCATCGCCCGCTGTTCGAAGGACGGCTGAGCGACGACGATCCCGCGGTGCAGGCGCAGGCCGCGACGGCGCTGGGACTTATCGGTGCGCAGGGAGCGATTGAGCCGCTGCTCAAGCTCAGCAGCGGAACGAAGGAGCCGCGCGTCCTTCTGGCAACGGCCGAGGCGCTGGCCCGCCTGGGCGAACCGAGCGGAAAAAAGATCCTGGAGAAGCAGGCCAAGAGTGCCGCCGATCCGCAGGCTCAGCTCCTGGCGGCGCTGACGCTGGAAGATCTCGATGCCGCGCACGCGCCAAACAAGATCGTGAACAAGCGCCTAGCCAAGCCGAAAGAGCCGGGCGACCCAATACTGATCCTGTCGCGCCGAGCCGCCCACGGCGAAAAAGACGCGCTCAGCGAGCTGGCCAAAGAGCTCACCGCCGAGGGTACGTCGCCGGCTCGTCAGCTGCAGATCGCGGCGATCCTGGCCAAGCAGAATTCGGAAGAAGGTCGAGCGCTCTTGAACAAGCTGGCCGGACAGCCAGGACCGCAGCAGGTGCTGGCGGCGCAGCTCTTGTGCAACCTCGACGATCCGACGGGACTGCCGCTGCTGCGCTCGGCGTTTGCCGATGCCAGTCGGCCGCCGTACGAGCGCATGCTGTCGGCGCAGGGGTTGGGAAGCTGCGGCTCGCGCAAGGATGCGCAGGCCCTGGCCAAGGTGATGCGAGCCGGTGAAAAGTCAGGATGAGGCGACCGGCTCCGGATCGCAGGTTGTTCGTGGGTTACGTT
>DAORCZ010000976.1:0-3469 GCA_035345735.1 Pseudomonadota bacterium
CTGTTTACGACGCTCGTGCGCTTCGACGCCGTCTATCACGGCCACTTCAAGTGCAACCGCCAGCGCCTGATCGACTATCCCAACCTGTCGGCCTACACGCGCGAGCTTTATCAAGTTCCGGGCGTCGCTGAGACCGTGAACTTCCGGCACATCAAAGGCCATTACTATCAGAGCCACCCGACGATCAATCCCACTCGCATCGTGCCGCGTGGGCCAGTGCTGGACTTTGCGCGGCCGCACGGTCGCGATGCGCGGCGTTATCGCGGCTAGCCCACAGATCACGGCCGAGTGCTGACATCGATCTCTCGCCGACAGCGCCTGCAGGGCGCGCTGATCGCGGTACGATGGAGGCTTCGATGGCGGAATCTGCGTCGAGCGCAGGAGCGGATGTACAGGTCGGCTGTCATGCGCCAGATGGGGCGCGCTGGCTGCGGCTCCTCCTTGGGCTGTGGCTTGTCGTCCTGTATTCATCAGCCTGGGCGCAGAGCCCAGAGCCGCCCCGTCCCTCGCCGGGGACCGCGCGCAGCGAGCGCATGGGAGCAGTCGAGTACGCCGGCAGTTGGGAGTACCGCTACGGCGACTCGCCGATCGATGCCAGCGGCAGGCGGCTGTGGAGCAATCCGGAGGCGGCCGAAGATCACAGCGGCTGGCAGCCCACCACCGTGCTGGAGACACCCCCGGGTCGCGGCGGGGCGAACTTCCTCTGGCTGCGTACGCGCATCGTGCCACCGCCGGGCTATCCAACCCCCTCGACCACTCCTGGCAACGACACCTCGCTGACGCTTTACGCCTACAACATCGACGCCAGCTATGAGGCCTACCTCGATGGCGTACTCATCGCGCGTTTCGGTGTGCTCGATCCCCCCAGCCGCCGGTTCTATGGCACGCCGCGCATCTTCCTGCCGCTGGGCCAAGGCAGCGCCGGCCGGCTGCTGACGCTGCGCATCTACTCTCCTTACGGCTGGATCGGCGTGTTTGATCACCTGAGCATCGGCTCGCCGAGCGCCGTGGTGCAAGAGGTGCTCGATCGCAGTCTCTCGCCGGGCTTGGTCGGCTTCTTCTCGATCTTTCTTGGCATCTTGGCCTTCGTCCTGTTTGCCGCGCGACGTGGCGACTGGGTCTACTTCTACTACGGGGCCTTTGCTTTCTCGGCGGGCGTCAACCTGATCATGCGTGCGCCGGCCCGTGATCTGTTCCTGCCGCCCGGGCCGCTGTGGACCTATGCCGAGCTGCTGAGTCCCATCGGTGTCACCACGGCCCTCTGCGGCTACATGGCGCTGGTCTTTGGGGCCGGGCCCTATCGCATCGTCAGCCGGCTCGGCCAGATCACGCTGGGGCTCACGGCAGTCGCGATTGTCCTTGTGGGGGGTGGTGCGGTGCATCCTTGGCGCACGCTCTTTGCGATGCAGGCCAGCACGCTGGTGCTGGTCATCACCGTCGGGCTGGTGGCTTTCTTCAGCCTGCGTCGTACCCACTCGGAAGGCCGCACCGATGGTCGCATCTTGGCGATTGGCGTCGGGCTCGCCTGCCTGATCGAGGTGTTCGAGATCATGATGCTCATGGGAATCTTGCCCAGGTATCACTTGCTGATCTCGCACTATGCCGTGGCCTCGATCGTGCTGTGCCTGGGGCTGATCTTGGTCCTGCGTTTTTCGCGCGTGCATCGCCGCATGCAGAGCTACGGCAACGTCATGCAGCTTGGCCTGTCGGCGGCGCGGACCCTTGAACCCGGCCAGCACATGCAGCTTGCCCTAACCGAGGTGCTGCGGATCTTGGGGGGTGCGCGAGCGCTGATCTTCGAGCGCCAAACGGAGAGCGAGAGCGAGGCCGGGCCACAGAAGCGACCGCGCACGGGCAGTCTGCAGCTGCCGGCCGATCTCATCGGTCCAGCGCTGTGGCTGGCGTCGGGGCGCGATGCCAGTGGGCGATCGATCCATGAGAACCAGCGCGAATATCTCGACTGCGACACGACGCTGATCGCCGATGTCCTGCGCCGTCACCGGCCCGCCATCATCCTGCGCGAGCGCGACAAGAGCGACGAATCCGCCGAGCCCGCTCCCCGGCGAGAGCGCCTGTCGATCGCGGCCGCGCCGCTTTTGGCCCGGGGTGAGGTGTTCGGCGTGCTGTATCTCGAATCCGACGCTACGCAGCAGATCTATACCAAAGAGGATCTCGAGATCCTGCTCGGTCTGGCCAGCCAGGTCGCACTCACCCTGATGACCAGTCGCGCCGTGCGGTTGGAGCTGGAGAGCGAGCTTGCGCGCACGCGCCTGGCAGAGCAGAGCGATCTATTGGCCGCGGCCGCCCGCATGGCAGCTGGCGATCTGAAGTCAGTCGTCGCTGAGCCGAAGCGAAGCGAGCTAGCGCCTTTGGCTCACGCGTTGGAAGCGATGCGCCAGGATCTGCAGCTCAAGTTTGAAAAGCTGGCCACCAGCCATCAAGAGATCCAGCAGCTCAACGAAGAGCTGCGTCGTCAGATCGAGAACCGCTCACAGCGCTTGATGGAAGCGCTCCTGCGTGGCACTGGGGCGCGCAAAGGCGGTCAGGTTGTGCCCGGCAAGCTGCTGAGCGAGCACTATCTGGTTCTGCATACGCTAGGGCGCGGTGCCATGGGCGCGGTCTACGAGGTCGAGCGCGTCCGCGACAAGCGTCGCTTTGCCGCCAAGGTCCTTTCCGAGCAGGGCGATCGTATGGCGCTGATGCGCTTTGCCCGCGAAGGCCAGATTCTCGCCCGCCTCGATCATCCCAGCCTGGTCTCGATCGTCGACATCGACATCACCGAGTCCGGCACCCTCTTTCTGGTCATGGAGCTGGTGCGCGGCACCACCCTCAAGCTCTGCCACGACCGCTTCCGCGCGCCCCCCAAAGCCATTCCCCTCCTGCTGCAGATCGCCGAGGGCCTGCACGCGATCCATCTGCGCGGCATCGTGCATCGTGACCTGAAGCCCGCCAATGTCTTGATTGCAGAGGGGGCGGAGGCGGGGACGGAGGGGGTGCGGGTCAAGCTGGCGGACTTTGGGGTGTCGACGCTCTTGGCCAGCATGGATGACACCACGGAAGGGGGAGTTCCGTCGGCACGCGCCGAGGGCGGGGCGCTCAAATCAGCGACTCCGGTGGGCGAGCGGCGGGGCGCGGGGGCGGCTCAGCTGGCGCCGGCACCCGAGTTTGAGACGACGCGCGAGCAGGTGCGCTGGTCTTCCGAGGAACTAAGTGGCGAGACGGCTACGGTCTCGGCACCGGCGGCTGGGGCGGCGTCTCCTTCGGAGGGCGGAGGCGGGCTGTCCGCCACCTCGTCAGGGAGTGAGTCCGTCGAGGCCGGGGCCGATGGCCACCTGACGCAGACCGGCATCCTGGTGGGCACGCCGATGTACATGGCTCCCGAGCTGAGCGAGGGATCGCGCGATGCACGACCGGCGAGTGACGTCTTTAGCTTGGGCGTCATCGCCTACGAAGTGCTGACCGGTGAGGT
>DAORCZ010000977.1:0-3453 GCA_035345735.1 Pseudomonadota bacterium
GCTCAACTGTGGCCGCCCCCAGAGGGTCCACGAACGGATCGCGAGGCGGCTCCACAGCGGGCTTCTTGGTCACCGCGTCTGGGCCACTCACACCCGCTGCCGACGCGTTGGCGGCGCTGCTTTGGCCGCGGGCATCGACAACAATCGGCGCCTTCCCAGCGTCGCGCTGACAGGCCAAGAGGACCATCGCCGCCGACAGCCCAAGTCGCAGCGGAGACCTACGACTCACACGCCGCCCGGTTCTTGGACTGTCGCCCGATCTCTTTGATCTGCTCGTTCGCATCGTTCTTCAGCCGGGTCTTGGGATAGACCCGCAGCAGCTCTTGGAAGTAGATCTTCGCCTCGCTGCAGCGCTTGATCAGGAACAGCGCCTGTCCAGCCTTGAACATCGCCGATTCGACCTCTTCCGACTTCGGGTGCTGATCGATGACCTTGCGGAACGCGATGATCGAGTTCGCGTACTTGGCTTCCTGAAAGTACGAGTCGCCGATGGCGATCTGCGCCTTGGCCGCGCGCGGGTCGGTGGGGAAGCGATTGACGAACGCCTCGTACATGCGACGAGCATCGTTGAACTGTCGCGCCTCGAGCTTGCGCTGAGCTTCGCCAAACAGGCCATCGGGCGTCTCGGGCAGTGGCGGATTCTTGACCGTCGCGACCGTGTTGGTCAGCTGCTCCAGCTTGGTGTCTGAGCTCGCGCGGTAATCGTTGAACTGCTTCTGCAGCGCATCCACGCTGCGCTGCAGCTCTTCAATCTTGCCCTGCAGCACCAGCTGATCGGCGCCCAGCTGATTCGTCTTCTGAGCAGAGTCAGCCAAGCTCGACGTCAAGCGCCGCGCCTCATCGAGTAACCGACTCAGCTCCTCGCTCTGCCGCTGCAGCTTTTCCGCGAGCTGTTGACTCGACTGCTGCGACAACATCTGCAGCTGCGTAATCTGCTGCTGCATGCGCTGCCCCTCTTCCTGCGTCACGTAGGAACAGGCGGGCAACAAGCAGAGGCTGAGCGAGAGAACAAACGCAGACGACCGGCGGTTCATCAAGGCACCTTCCTATCTCCACTCGGTGTCGACGCGCCGGTCTTGTTCCCAGCTGCTCTCGTCGGTACCTGTGGCCTCGGTCTCGCCGCGGGCAACCGGAAAGACCTTGTCCTCGGGGACACCGAGAGCCACCATGCGCCGCTTGACCGCTTGGGCGCGCTTGTCGGAGAGCGCCAAGTTGTATTCCGGCGTGCCGCGGGGGTCGGTGCGGCCGACCAGATTCACGGGGCGCTTGTCGTTCTTCTTGATGCAATCGACATTGCGCCCGACGACCTCTGTCGTCTGTGGATTCAGATCGAACTCGTTGTAGCCAAAGCGCACCGTGTCGAGCTTGCAGGCGCCCGCACCTTCCGGCACGTAGCGTTTGCCACCGACGGGAGTGCAGCGGCCCGAGACGCAGTCTTCGGTCTCGGCGCACTCGTCATTGTGCTTGCAGGGCTTGCGCGTGTCGGTCTGGCACTTGCCTGCGCTGCAGCGAGTCCCGCCGGGGCAGTGCTTGTCCAGCGTGCAGGCTGCGCAGCGGTTCTTCTCGCACATACCGCTCGGGCAGTCGGCGTTCTTGGCGCAGTAGCCGGGGATGGGGTCGCAACGACCGCTATTGCAGCTCATTCCGGCGCCACAGTCGTCGTGGTCGGGCCGACACTGCTGACATTTGTTATCGACGCAGAATTCCTTGCCGGCGGCGAAGCCTGGGCAGTCTTTGTCGCCGCTACAGTTGGGGTAGTTTGGCTTGCAGCCACCCAGCAGCAGCAAGGCGAAAACAGTCGACGGAAGCCACGACCACTTCATGAGAAGCACCATTTTGGGGAGCCGCGATGAGGTGTCAATTTTACCCGGATCGAAGCGCAAGAATGTTCGTTCTTTCTCCCCGTCTACCCATGGCAGGACTTGACCAATCCCTCCATGTCCCTGGCCGGTCTAAAGGACGCTGCCGGTCGGGCCCATGCACGCCGCTGTAGCGGCGAGGGGCCGTCTGTGATAGTTCAGACGTGAGCGCCTTTGTTTTTTTCGGTCGATAGGAGAGCCAACCAAGATGTCTACGGTGACTACGCGCAATCGTCCTTTCCCCTCCCTGGCCCGCCGCCTGGTGACGGTCACGGCTAGCGCCGCCCTCATCGTGGGTGCTGGTTCCGTCGCTGCGCAGAAGAAGGCAGCCCCAGCGGCCAAGCCGGCCCCGGCCAAAGAAGAAAAAAAAGGCTCGCGCACCTACGTAGAGCTGGGTGGCAAGTTCCAGTGGGGGATGAGCCCAGAAGAAGTCATGGGCCTCATCGAAAAAGAAATCGCGGCCAAGTTTCAGCCCAAGATCGAGTCGGAGAAAGAGGCTGAGAAGCAGGATGCCGTGCGACGCGAGATGCGCGAGGCGGTCGACCAGATGCGCAACTCCTACATCCGCTTCAACGGCCAGAAGACGGGCTGGGACGTCTCAATCGTCGACCGCGAGTTCGGCCATCGCAACAGCGAGTCGATGGTCGTGATGTGGGAAAAGGATCAGCGACGGTTTCTCTTCTTCTGGAAGGAGAAGCTGTACAAGCAGTTCATCGCCTACAACAGCGAGCGCTTCGCCGGAAAGAGCTTCGAAGAGTTCGTCGAAGGCATGCAGATTCGCTACGGCAAGGCCGAGATGAGCTTCACCAAGAAGCAGACCGATGACGAGATGGCTCTCGACTACTACCAGTGGCCGCCACAGGGTGACCACGTCATGCGTGCCATCGACCAGACCGGCTTCTATGGAAACTTCTGCCTCGCCCTTCTGCACAAGTCGCTCATCGAGCAGATCGAAAAGGAGCGCGCCACGAACAGCCCGCCGCGTGTTCGCCGCACCAACGTTCACGTCGTGGACTCGATCACGCAGGGCGATTCGGCCAACGATCCCAACGAGAGCGTGATCGATGACGTTGTTGGTAAGCGCGCCCTCCCCAGCGTCGAACAGAAGCGCATCCAAGAGCGCATCATGAAGGAATATCAGAAGAACAAGCAGCCGGCGCCGCCCCCCGCCAAGTAGTCGCGGACTCGGCCTCGCTCCCCTCGCCTAACCCCTCCTCTTCGTCTGGCTCTGCCGCACCCCCGCCGGACCACTACATCTGAAAGCTCCGATGGCTGGCATTTTCAAGGCTTACGACATTCGTGGCACCTATCCCGATCAAATCAACGCCGAGCTTGCCGCTCGCATAGCCCGCGCGACCGTCGAAGTCTTGGGCGCCCGCCGACTGGTGGTCGGGCGCGACATGCGGGAATCTGGCGAGACCTTGCGCGATGCCATGCTGCAGGCCATCGCCGAGGCCGGGTGCGACGTCATCGACATCGGGCGAGTGTCCACGCCGATGTGTTACTGGGCGGTGAATACTCTGGCTGCCGACGGCGGCATCATGATCACCGCCAGCCACAACCCCGCCCGCTACAACGGCTGCAAGATCAGCGG
>DAORCZ010000978.1:0-3449 GCA_035345735.1 Pseudomonadota bacterium
CTCCCAGGGGACCGGGCCGACTCAGTGGGTCGGGGTCGGCAGAGCGATTGATCGAGGAGGAGAGTTACGCGGTGGCCAGGAGCGGCTGCACAAACGCCTGCAGCGCAGCCCCCGACAGGGTCGGGCAATCGGCGAGAGCCAGCCCGTGGCCGGGAAGACTTGGGTGTGGCACTGCCGCAGTGTGTCGTCCCAGGTTATCGAGCATCACCACCTGTCCGTTGGCGTCGGCAGGGAAGAGACGCGCGAGACCCAGTTCTTCCGCCATGATCAACGTCGCGGATTCTTTCTCACCCTGGTACATCGCGGAGTCGAGGACCTGCACCGCACCAACGGTGGCGCCGCTCTGACTGAGTAGGCTCCGCATGGCCTCGGCGAGCTCAGCGATGCGCACGACTTGCGGACGCAGCACGAGCACCTCACCGCCCTGCGTGCAGGCCAGGCCCTGCGAGAGGGCCTGCAGCACCTGTGCCTGGGTGACGAAGCCACGACTGGTGGCCGCACCATTGACCGTCGCGGTTTTTCCCGCCCGCAGCAGATCGCGGAAAATGTGGAACACCGAACCGGTGCTGTCCATGACGTTCGAATAGCGCAGGCAGAAGGCGCGCTGTTCCGGCCGACAGAGGCGCGCGGCTTCGACCACCATGCGCTCGCCGAGGTACTTCTGCGCACCGTAGGCCGAGGACGAATAGGGCGACTTGTCCGTCGACAGAAACACCAGGGCTTGGCAGTCGCTCTGCAGAAACACGCTGACGACATGGGCGGTGCCAAGGACGTTGACCCGCGTGCTGGCGAGGACGTTCTGCTCGCACTCACCCACGTGCTTCATCGCCGCGGCGTGGACCACGCAGTCGGCATCGCGCATCCAGATACGCAGCGTATCCGGATCGCAGATATCGCCGATGCCAAGCCGCAGGAGAGTGCGCAGCGCCGGATCGCCGGCGGCCTCGCGTCGCAGCGCGGCATGCTTCATCTCATCGCGCGAGACGACGGTGACTTGTTTGACCCCGGTCTGCGCCGCCATGCGCAGGAAGGCTCGACCGAACGCACCAGCACCACCGGTCAGCAACACACGCTTGCCAGAAAGCCAGCCGCTCATCGTTGCCCCCCAGGCCAGCGGGCGGGGAGGCCCAGTCCAGAGGACTCATTCTGCGCCGCATGCAGGGGAGCATGGCAGCGCGGGCAAAGCGTTTGTTTCATGTGCGTCTCGTAACGGGTAAGCGAAGCGTTCTAGGCAGTAGGCGTTTCCGACGAAGTGACCGGAAACGGCGCTGGCTATACCAAAAACCCGCGCCCGCAAGCAAGAGGCCGCCGGCCGACTGCCGCGCAGCGCATTGCAATCGTCGCGCGTCGCGGGGTATAAGCCCGCCGATGTCACCTTCGTCCTCGTCTGATTCGACGGGCCGCTTGGCCGTGATCATTCCGATGTTCAACGAACAAGGGCATGCCGAGCGCTGTGTGCGCGCGGTCTGCGCCGTGCTGCGTGACAAGCTGCCGGGGGGCCGACTGTTCGTGGTCAACGACGGCAGTTCCGACGAGACGCCGACCATCCTGCGCCGCCTGAGCGAGGAGGATTTGCCGCTTACGTTTGTCGATCAGGCCCAGAACGGCGGCTACGGCGCGGCGCTTTTGGCGGGGGCACGGCGGGCCTACCAGGACGGCTTCGAGTTCGGGCTGTTCATGGATTCCGATCTGACGAACGATCCCGCGCTGATCCCGCGCTTTGCCGAACTTCTGGCCGGGGATCAGTACGACTTGGTCAAAGCCTCGCGCTATGTGCCGGGTGGCGGGATGCGCGGCGTGCCCTGGCAGCGGCAGGCGGTGACCATCGTCGGCAACAAGATCGCTTCGCGACTGTTTGGTCTGGGGCTGCGCGACTGCACCAACGGCTTTCGCGCTGTGCGGCTGTCGATGATTGTCGATGCCCAGTTTCACGAGCGTGGCTTCCCGCAGATCGTCGAAGAGCTTCTGTATCTCAAGCAGAAGGGCGCGCGCGTTGCTGAGCTGCCCTACATCCTCTCGGCCCGGCAGGCCGGCGAAGGCGTATCCAAGTTCAACTACCGGCCACAGATGTTCGCCGCCTATCTGAAGTACGCCGTGCGCGCCGCCCTGCACGATCGCGGGCTTCACCTCTCATAGTCAGGCCAGCGTCGCCGCGGCGCAGCAGCCTTCTCCCTCTCATGCATCCCCCCGTCCCCCTTTCGTCACGAGCCTGTTATGTCGAAAAAAGTGAGCTCCAAGTCCCGACCCAGTGCTGACCCTGCCAAGCTGGCGGCGCGCCACACCACGGCTGCGCTAGAGCCCCCGAGCCGAGGCAAGAAAATGTCCCCCGCTGCCGATCCGGCCCGCGAGACGGTCGAGCATCAGGCCGCTGTTGCGGACGCGACACACGGGCCAGAAGGCGGGCATATCTATCACCGCAGCTTCGACCCGCAGGGACAGACCTCGCTGGCCAAGGTGGCGCGATTGATTCGGCCGGGGGCTACCGTCTTGGATCTGGGGCCGGGACCGGGGACGTTGGGCCGGCACCTGCAGCAAGTGCTGGGCTGCACCGTTGATGGCGTCGAGCTTCTGGCCGAGCAGGTCGAGCTCGCCGCGCCGTATTATCGCAAGCTGGTCTGTGCGGACCTGTCGAGCGTGTCGCTAGCAGCGCAGTTTGCAGCGGGCAGCTACGACTACATCGTCTGCGCCGATGTGCTGGAGCACCTCGCCGAGCCCGGGCGGGTCTTGGAGCAGCTCGCTCCACTGCTACGCCCCGACGGCAAGCTGTTGATCTCGATCCCCAACATCGCCTACGTCGGTTTCTTCAGCGACCTTCTGACCGGCGACTTTGCCTATCGCGTCGAGGGCCTGCTCGATTCCACACACCTGCGCTTCTTTACCCGGCGCAGCCTGCATGGGTTTCTGCGCAAGTTTGGCTTTGCGGCACAGGCCGTCGATACCGTCGTCGTGCCGCTCGCCGAGAGCGAGTTCGCGCCCCAGCGGCTGGCTACGCTGCCGCCTGCGGTCAGTGAATTCCTATTGGCCTTGCCTGACTCGGCCGTGTATCAGTTCATCGTCGAAGCAGTGCCAGCGGTGCGGAGCGCGGTCGTATCCGACGAGGTCCCCGGGGATGCTTGTCGCCCCAGTGCGGCAGAGCTGACGCCGCTAGCGGTCCGCCTGTACTACACCGCAGCCGGCGAGGCCTTCAGTGAGACCCGGAGCTCGCACGCCGACGCGCATGCCGCGCACGAGCGAAGGGTTTTCCGCCTGCCACTGCCCGACCCGCAGCCCGGCCGTCCGCTGACCCAGCTGCGCTTTGACCCCGCCGACCGGCCCGGCTTTTTGCTGCTGCACAGCCTGAAGCTGGTCGATGCGGGGGGACAGCCGCTGTGGGCCTGGAATGGTGCTCGTGCGACGCTGGCGGCGATGCCGCAGCAGGATCTGATCTTGGGCGAGCCGCTGCTTGATGG
>DAORCZ010000979.1:0-3443 GCA_035345735.1 Pseudomonadota bacterium
TGGACGCCTTGGCCCAGGGGGCCGATCTGGTGATCGGCTCACGCACACTCGGCAGCGTCGAGCCCGGCTCGCTACAGCCCGCCCAGCGCGCCGGAAATGCCGTCGCCACCTCGCTGATTCGCGTGGTCTATGGCCAGCGCTACACCGACCTTGGCCCCTTCCGGGTCATTCGCTATCCCGCGCTGCGCGCGCTCGGCATGAACGACGCCGGCTACGGCTGGACCGTCGAGATGCAGGTCAAAGCGGTGCGCCGCGGTCTGCGCATTACCGAGGTCCCAGTCCACTACCACCGTCGGCAAGGCGGTGAGTCCAAGATCTCGGCGACGATGAAGGGAACGGTCCAGGCCGGCGCCAAGATCCTCTACACCATCCTCCGCCACTCGACGCAGCGCTAGCGAGAACCCGGCTGGGACGGGGCGGCGATTTCGCGTGAGGTACTGACGAAGCATCATGCGACAGCGACTCTGGACTTGGGCCCTGCCCGCGCTTGCTCTCTGGCTCTCGACAGCAGGCTGTGGCGAACCAGAGGCTCTCTGGTCTGCTCGGGCGAGTGAGCTTCAGCCGACCCTGAGCTCCTTGGACTTTGAGCTTTTGCTCGATAATGGTGACGCTGCGACGGTCTATCTCCCGACGGGGCCGGGACCGGAGTCGGCTGACGAACGGCTACCGGTCGTGGTTCACCTGCAGGGCGGTTCGGTGGATGCGCAGCACTACGCCGGCTTTGGACGAACGCTGGCGCAGGCGGGCTTTGCCGTGATCGTCCCCAATCACCTGCGCGTCTTGGGTGCACCGGGCTCGCCGCCGTCTCCGCTGACGGAGGGACAAGTGGTCGCCGCGGCGCTGCGCGGACTTTCGCGAGCGGCCGAGCCAGCCGGATCTTTTCTGCGGGCTCGCGTCGATCTCGATCGCATCGCCGTGACCGGGCACAGCTTTGGTGGCGTCGTCGGTCTGTACACTGTGGCCGGGCTGTGCATGGCGCCGTTCTGCACGCCTCCGCTTCTGCGTCCGCCGCTGCGGGCAGCAGCGTTCTTTGGTACGCACCTTGTCCGCGATGGCAAAGCCGAGGTCCCCGCCATGCAAGGCGTGCCCGTTGCGCTGCTCGCCGGACTGCAAGACGGCCGCGCTCTGCCGGATCAGATCCGGGCAACCTATGACCGGCTTTCGGGGCCGCGCAGCCTGATCCGCATCGATGGCGTGAACCACTACGGCATCACCGACAGCAACCCGCCGGCCGGGGCGACGCCCGAGACCCGAACGCAGACGCGCGAGCAGGGACAGGGCGTTCGCCTCATCGCGCGAGCCGTCGCCGCCTTTCTGGCTCCGTATCTGCGGCACGTGCCGCCGACCCCGCTTGACTAGAAGCGATACGCTCGCGGGCGCGCAGGGACGGCCCTCCGCAATCCTGAAGGGGACGCAGCAGCACCGACAGCCGCGGCCGAGCGCTCGCGCAGGGGAGTTCATCGGCCCCGAGCGCTCCGTCGCACCCAGCGCACAAGCGCGGTCGCAGCCTGAACAGCGCCCCCAGCCCGCGCCTACTCCAGGTACACCCGCACATTCTTGAGGCTGTAGACCGGAACCAAAGGAAAGAGCACGGGCACGCTGCGAACGTAGTCCTGGTAGGCCGGGTCCTGCCCGTAGCGGCCGTCCTGCGAGCGTTCGAGTCGCCGGGTCGAGCCCATCATGATGAGCACGATGCAGACGAGCCCCACGAGCGACAGAAGCCACTGCCCGAGGTGTCCGAAGGCCGCCACGCCGGCAACCCACGAGCCCACCCACACCACGATCTCGCCGAAATAGTTGGGGCAGCGCACGAGGCGATAGAGGCCCACATCACAGAAGCGCGTCGGGTTTTTCGCTTTGAACGCGGCTTTCTGTCGATCGGCCAGCGTCTCAAGCAGCAGGCCACCGTACAGCAGGATCACCCCGAACAGGCGTGGCAGCCAGGCCACCTGGCCTTCCCGCAGCGCCGCCGCCGCATAGAGCCCAGGGCTAAACATCGCGACGTACAGGAACGAGACCGCCAGCCAGATCGCCACCTTCTTGGCTGCCCCGAGGCCGGCTCCGCGCTGCTGCACGTCCGCTTTTTCGCGGCGGTAGGACGGCTGCCGCTCGCGCGCGACAAGGTATCCCCCCAGCCGCAGCCCGTAGAGCGCGAGCCCGACAAGGTGCAGAAAGCCCAGGACATCGAGCCGCGGGCCGAACCAGCCCAGCGACAGCAGCGCCATCGCGGCGATCGAAAACCCGTACCCCAGGCTGACGAAGTACACGACGCGAAAGAACCCCAGCGACGAAATAAGCAGGGCCACCGCCGACAGGACGAAGGCTTCTTGGGGCCAGGTCGATGTCGCCGGCAGGCGAGCCAGCAGAGAAGCGAGAGAGTCCATGATCGCCAAGCTACCCGAAAACGCCCCCGCACAAACACCGTCGCGCGATCCAGAGCCACCGTCCGCCCCACGTCGCGTCCACCTCCGACGGACACAGGCGCCTGCCTCGCGCTGCGCACCGACCGCGCGTCCTGCGCTGCGCCGTGGTTACTGGTGGTGGCAGAACAGGCAGCCGGTGGGCTGGTTGGCGTAGACCATGCGGAAGGCCGAGCCGTCCTGCCCCAGGTCGGCGAAGGTCTTGAGGAAGGCGTCCAGGTGATCGTGGGCGTCTTGCGCCACCGCCCGATACGACCAGCGATCCGCACCCGGAGCGTTCAGCGCCTCGCGCAGGTAGCGCCCCGCTTTGTCGCGCTCGCCGACGCGGGCATACGCCTCGGCGAAGTGGTAGCTGAGCCCCGGGCGAGCGTAGGGGGCATGGAGGGTGTTCTGGGTGCAGAAGTCGACGCCCTCGCAGCGCCAGTCATCGAGGAGCTTGGCGGTGCGCTGGGGAATGCCGGTGCGCAGCGGGAAGCCAATGGTGGTGCCGCTCAGCGACAGCGTGTTGCCCAGACGGTTCTTGTCCACGTTGGCGAAGCCGCGGTCAGCCAGCGCCACGGCCCGGTCCCAGTCCTCGAAGATGGCGGGGATGGCCATCTCCATGGTGTCGGTCCAGGGGGCGATGATGCCGTTTTCGGGGTCCAGCCGCGACGCCTCGCGAAACTCGCTGACCACCAGCGTTTCTGAGCCGATGGCGTACTGGCTCTGCTGGTTCTCGAGGGCCATGGCCAAGCGAAGCTGTCCCAAGCGGAAGTGCAGGCGCGAGCCGGCATGGGGATCCGACTCGGCCGGGAGGCGACGAATCAGCGCCATCATCATCGCCTCGGAGGCCTGTCGCTGCACTAGATCAGCCTGGGTGAACGCGCGCCAGAACAAGCGCTCAGAGCACGCCTCGGCAGCCCCTAGCTGGTCGTGGGTGCAGGCGGCCTCTGGGTCGGTGCCACAGCCTGCCAAGGTCGCGGCCAAGGTCGCCGCCGTCAGGGATCGTTTCAGCCACATCGTCATCGTGTGCTTCCTCCTGCC
>DAORCZ010000980.1:0-3438 GCA_035345735.1 Pseudomonadota bacterium
GTCGGCGTACTTCGGCGCGATGAGGTTGATGAAGTGGTGCTGCCGGTCGCTGGCAGCGCGATCGACGACGCAGTTCAGAAGCGCGCTCGCCGTCTTGGTCAGAAGCGGCTGTCGCGGGCCACTTAAGTAAAGGTTGGCGGTGCCTAGGCTGCTGACCGGAAGCGGGTTGCCGCAGCGGTCGGTCAAACGCAGCGTGATCTCGGGGGCCTCGCCAACGGCATACGCCGAGCCGGCAGCCGGCGCCGAGACGCTGATGCTGCCGACCAGGCCGACCGTCGCGCCAGGGCAGGGCACCGGGCTTGGCATGCCTTGCGGGCCCACTGCTCCGACGGTGCCTGCGGCTCCCATCGGACCTATGGGACCCTCTGGACCCTCGCAGGAAGCGGTCGCCCACGTCGCCCATGCGACGATCGCCGTCGAGAAAAATCGCCTGCGCCACCTTGCTGCGTACGTCATGCGGATCCCCTGGTCGGTACAAACTGCGCAATCCGGCATACGAAGCAAAAGCGGGACCAGCGCTCAGCGACGGTACAGGGATGAAGGGCGGAAAATTTCGCGCGAGGTTTGCGGACCAGCCAGGCGGCCACGCAATGCCTGCGCGCTGTAATGGGGCGTGGCTCCCAGACTGGATCCAAGCGCGTCAGCCTCTACAACGTGCATTGTTTGGGCGATTACGAAACAGCACCGCACTGTGGCAAGCGCTTTGCTGGGATCGCTCGGGTGGACAATCGGCGTTCGTTCGTTACGCGCGTCGCGATGTGGATCGCGCTTCTCGGAAGCTGCAGCACGGCCGCGGCCCTGGCTGTGCGCTACCTGCTGCCGCAGCAGCGTCCGCCGCGCAAGCGGTCGGTGTTCGTCGCGCGGCTCGATGAGCTTCCCGATGGTGGCACTCGCGTTGTCGAAGATCTGCGCGGCGCGCGCGTGCAGGTGGTGCGCAAGGGCGAGCGCGTGCTGGCGCTCTCGATGGTCTGTCCGCACCTCGGCTGTCAGGTGCGCTGGGACGGCGAGCAGGGTCGCTTCGGCTGCCCCTGCCACGAGGCGGCGTTCGACACCGAGGGGCGCGTCCTGTTCGGCCCACCGCCGCGCGGTCTCGATCGCTACGAGGTCGAGGTCACGGATGGCTGCATCTATCTGCAGCTGACCGAGCCGTCGAGCTCAACCTAAGGAGGCCCGGTGTCCCGCGTTCGAGCTTGGATCAAAGAGCGCATCCCCGTCGATTTGGATCGGCTGTCCGAGTTCACCAACGAGCCGGTCCCCGGGCACCTGCGCAAGTGGTGGTTTGCCCTCGGGGGCACCGCGGCGTTTCTGTTCGCGGTGCAGATCCTCACCGGCATCCTGCTGCTGTTCTATTACGTGCCCGAGCCAGGGCGGGCCTACGACAGCGTGCGCCACATCTCGAACGACGTGCCCTACGGCTGGTGGATCCGCAGCCTGCACAAGTGGGCAGCCAGCGGAATGATCGTTGCGGTCTGTCTGCACACCATGCGCGTGTTCTTCACCGGCTCGTATCGCAAGCCGCGTGAGCTGACCTGGGTGGTCGGCTGCTTCTTGTTGTTCGCGACGCTGTTCGCTGGGCTCACCGGCTACTCGCTGGTTTACGAACAGCTCTCGTACTGGGGCGCAACGGTGACCGCCAACCTGGCGGGCGCGCTGCCCGGCGTCGGCGCCACCCTTTCACGCCTGGTGCGGGGTGGTGATGCGGTGGGACCTTCGACACTGACGCGATTCTTTGTGCTGCATGCTGCGATCTTGCCGGTGGCGATCTGCGGCTTGGTCGCTGCGCACATCGTGCTGGTGCGGCTGCACGGCGTCAGCGAGTTCCGCTTCTCGCACGACGAGGACGAGCCGCGCAGCTTTCCGCTGATCCCCGATCACGTGCTCACCGAGATCAGCATCATCCTGACGCTGTTTATCCTGCTCAACGTCATCGCCGTGATTAGCCCAGCCGGCCTGGGCGAGCCCGCCAATCCGCAGGTCACGCCCGAGCACATCCGACCCGAGTGGTACTTCTACTTCGCATTCCGCTGGCTGAAGCTGACGTCGCTGCGCGTCGGTGTGCTGGGGACCTTTACGGCGGCGCTGGTCATGATCTTCTGGCCAGCTGTCGATGCTGCTCTGGTTCGGCTAGCACCCAAGCGGGATCTATCGGTGCTCTTTGGCATCGCCGCGGTGCTGGTTGTCGTCGTGTTCACCGTATGGGAGGCGCTGGTCTGATGATCTCAGCCGAAAGCAAACGTGCCATCGTCGCTGGCCTGGGGTTTCTGTTTCTCGGCTCGCTGCTCGTCGTCGCCTATCGCGAGGTGAAGACCGAGAGGCAGCACAGCGGCCAGGCTCCGCCGATTGTCCAGGCCGACTCGCGCGAGTGCGTCGACTGTCACAGCAAGACCACGCCCGGCATCCTCGGCCAGTGGCAGGAATCCAAGCACGCCCAGCACGGCATCGGCTGCCTGACCTGCCACGTCGCGGCGCAAGGTGATGTCGATGGCTTCATCCATCACGGCGTGCGCATCGCCACCATCGTCAGCCCCAAAGACTGTGGCCGCTGTCACGCCAAGGAACAGAAAGAACTCGCCGTCTCGCGTCACGCCGAAGCCGCCAGCTTTGCCGGTTCGCTCGATAGCTTCCTCGGCCAGGTCGTCGAGAGCGACACCACTTCAACGGTCGGTTGCCAGGGCTGTCACGGCTCGGTGGTCAAGGTGCTGGGCGAGGGCAAGCTCGACCCTGCGACTTGGCCGAACGGCGGCGTCGGGCGCGTCAACCCCGACGGCAGCAAGGGCTCATGCACCGCCTGCCACTATCGCCACGACTTCTCACTGGCCACCACCCGCGGGGCCGATACCTGCGGCCGCTGTCATATGGGCCCCAGCCATCCGCAGATGGAGATCTTCAACGCCTCCAAGCACGGCGTTCAGCTGCGAGCGCAGCAGGCGCAGATGCAACTTTCGCAAAAGTCCTGGATCGCCGGACGCGACTATCACGCCGCGCCGACCTGCGCCTCGTGTCATATGTCAGCGACGCCGACGCAGCCCGTGACGCACGACACCGGCAGCCGGCTGGCCTGGAACCTGCGCCCCGTCGTCTCGCTGCATCAGAAGGACTTCCAGGACCGCCGCGACACCATGGTCGATGTCTGCAACCAGTGTCACAGCGAGAGCTGGGTCAACGGCTACTTCGCGCAGTTCGATCGCTTCATCGAGACCTACAACAAGAAGTTCGCGCAGCCAGCCCAAGAGATCATGAAAGCCCTCTACGCCGCCAAGGTCCTCACGCCGACTCCCTTCGACGAGCCCATCGAGTACACCTTCTACGAGCTTTGGCACCACGAAGGCCGCCGGGCCCGCCACGGCGCCGCGATGATGGCCCCCGACTTCGTGCAGTGGCAGGGCATGTATGAAGTCGCCAAGACCTTCTACAGCAAGCTGATCCCCGAAGCCGAGC
>DAORCZ010000981.1:0-3436 GCA_035345735.1 Pseudomonadota bacterium
TGCGAGATCAGCGGCGCGGCGATGGCGAAGTAGAACGCCACGCAGAAGACCAGCGCGATAAGGGCGGTCAGCGAGGCCTGGATGGCGCTCTGCCGCAGGGGACTTGGGAAGCTGCGGCGCAGGGCCTGCAGGTGCGGGCCGTGGAAGTCGATGGCATAGACCAGCAGGCTCGGCAGCGCGACGGCGTAGCCGATGAGCAGGCGAATCATCCACAGGCGCCGCGACAGGCGTCGCGAGGTCGGCGGCAGCTGATCGACCCCCGACAGCGGCTCATAGGAAAAGTAGCGCGGGGCGACGGGATGGCGGACGGCGCTCAGGCCGACCGGCGAGGTCTCCCCGGAGAGCAGACGGCCCACGGTGAGCAGGTAGCCCACAAGGAGCAGAAGCTCGATCAGTACCGCCGGGCGCGGCCACAGCCTGGGGTTTCCCAGCGTGGTGTCTGCCCCCGGCACCAGCGCAAACAGCGGCACGGCGATGAGCAAGAGCGCCTGCCCCAGCCGTCCCGCCCGCTGCCACAGACCGAGGCCCAGCAGAAGCGGCGCGAGCGGCGACAGCGCCAGCGGCAAGCGCAGCGCTGAGAGCGGCAGACCCCCGATGACCGCCAGCCAGAGCGGCACGATCAGGCCGACCAGCCACAGGTTCGTCCCCAGAAAGAAGGGCCACAGCAGGGGGAGACCCCGCGGGCTCGGTGCCGCCTCTTCGCCGTCAGCGGCCGGGGACGTCGGGCTGCTTAGGGCCACGCCACGGCTCCGCTTTTCATCGGCTCGTCGAGCATGGCCGCATGATATCACCTCGGCTGGGGCCGCCGGGACCGCGCGCTTACTCGGCGCTGACGGCGATGCTGGCGACGGTTTTATCCCACGAAAGCTTCAGCGTGCCGGCCTTGCCCTTGCCGTCGGCATCGAGGGTGATGGTGAACTGCTCGACCGGCACCGCCGCCGCCGTCACCGTCATCTTGGCGCGGCCGAGATCCTGCTTGGCGTCATAGCTGTACGCGCCCCACTGCTTGGCCGCCTTGTTGACGACGAGCTGCCACTCTTTTTCGCCGGGGATGGTGAACAGCGTGTAGCTGCCCTTGGGCAGCTTGAGCTCGCCCAGCGTCAGGTTGCCCTCGCTGGTCAGCACGGTGGCCTCGTCGGCCCCGGTGCGCCAGACCTGGCCGAAGGGCACCAGCTTGCCGAAGATCTCGCGGCCTTTCTTAAACGGCCGGCCGTAGTCGATGGTGACTTTTTTGCCGCCCAGGGTCGCGGTCACCTGCTCGTGTGGGCTGGCCCGCTTGGCCTGATCGGCCAAGAGCGCGCGCGAGGCAATGAGAAGAACAGAGAGACAGAACGCCGTCAGGAGGAGCTTGCGCATGGAGACCTCAGAGTGTGAGTTTTGCGCACGGTATCACAGTACGGGCGGGGGCGAGGGCCGCGTCGTGGGCGGCGGTGGGCGGCGGGCCAAGACCAGCACCCAGTAGGGCACGGCAAAGGCCAGGGCATACCGCAAGAGCGGCCCGCGCTGCGTCGCGAGCTCGGCTCCGCGCACGGCGAGCAGTACGAAGAAGAAGCCAGCCGCCGGGACGCGCACCAAAAGCTCGGCGAGCGGGATGTAGCGCCCGACGCGATGGCGCAGGAACAGCCCAGCCAGCGGCAGCAGCGAGAGCCAAGCCAGACCGATGCCCAGCGGCGTCGGAATGTGCGTGCTGAGCGGTCGCAAGAGCCCCCACCAAGCGAGGATCAGACTCAGGTGCGTCGCCGCGATGACCAGCACCGCCACCACGACGGCCCGGACCAGCCAGCGCAGCGATGGCGGCTCAGCCAACCAGGCGCGATAGGCAGCGACGGAAAGCCCAGTGAACAGCGCCCAGCCCAGCACGCCAATCGGCGGCACGGCGAAAAGGCCCGGGGCATGCCAGCGCCACAGGCCGCACTGGCTGGCGATGGGCTCGATCAGCCAGGCATCGACCCAGACAATGGCGGCGGTCAGCCCGGCCAGCCAGCGTCCCGTCGGCGGTCGTCCCAGCGCCCGGCACAGCCCGGCCGCCAGCCCCTGTGCCGAGTCGATCACGATGGGCCAGATAAGGACGATGAGCAGCGGCACGCGGTCGACGTACAGGCTGTAGTCGGTCGCATATTCGTAGAAGCCATACCGCCGGATCAGCGAGTCTTCGCCGAGCGCGCTGGTGCAAGAGAGCCAGGCCAGCCCGGCCAGCCAAGCCAAGCTCCCCCCCGCTGGGCGCCGAATAAGGCGCACCACGACGTAGAGCAGCACGATCAAAACGCAGCTCAGCTCGAGGGATTGCACCGCCCCATCTTCCGCCGACCTCGCCTGCGTTGTCGCGGTTGACAGTCTCTTTTCAAGGGGGTATAGGTCCGCGCCGACGTGCTGCTAGTCCTCGATCATCGGGCGCTGCGAACGCTCTTGGCTCCGCCAGACGGCGGCAAGACGGCTGTGCCATCGGGGGCCGGGCAGGGGGCCGCGGGGCCGCACAAGCGACGGCGCGTGGTGGTCATCGGCAACTTCGACGGCGTCCACCTGGGGCATCAGGAGCTGTTCCGCCGGGCGCGGGCGCTGCTGCCGGCTCAGCCCGAGACCGACCAGCTTGCCGGGGGCCCGCCGCTCGTCGTCGTGCTGTCGTTCTGGCCGCATCCGGTGCGGGTCGTTGCGCCGGCCGTGGCGCCCCCGCTCATCACCTCGCGTCGTCGCAAGGGAGAGCTCCTTGCGGCGTGCGGCGTCGACATCCTGATCGAGCAGCCCTTTGATCACCGCTTTGCGGCGCAGACGCCGACGGAATTTGTCTCGGAGCTGCTGCTTGACAGCCTGCAGGCCGATGCGGTCTGCGTCGGCTACGACTTCAACTTCGGCAAGGGGCGCAGCGGCAACGCTGAGATCCTGCAGGGCCTGCTTGCTGCGGCCGGTGTCCCGACGCTGGTCGTGCCGGCGTTTTCGGTGCCCGTGCCCGCCCCGGCGCTTTCAACTGCGACCGCTCCGCAGAGCCCGGCCGAGACGCCCATCGTCTGTTCGTCTTCGCGCATTCGCAAGGCCATCGCCGAAGGTCGGCTCGGCGAAGCGCAGAGTCTGCTCGGCCGCCCCGCCGAGGTCGAAGGGGTCGTGGTCCACGGCGCGGCCCGTGGGCGCGAGCTGGGCTTCCCCACCGCCAACCTAAAACCCGACGCCGAGCTGATGCCGCAGGTTGGCATCTACGCCGCCTGGGCGGAGGTCCTTCTTTCTGAGGCCGCAGCCAGCCCCGAATCGGCGGCAGAGACGACGGCAGCCGTGGCGCAGCCGGTCCATCCCCGGCCCACCATTCGTCGATATCCCGCGGCGGTCAGCGTCGGCTATAATGCAACCTTCACGGGGACAAGCAGTCCGGGCACGGGCGCGACCAACGGGGACAAAGAGCCCACTGCCATCGGCCAAAAGGCCCCAGGGGGGATGCAGGGATCGACAT
>DAORCZ010000982.1:0-3430 GCA_035345735.1 Pseudomonadota bacterium
CCGCTATCTCCGCCGCCGCCCCCCCCGCTATCACTGCCGCTGTAGCTACTGCCTCCGCTGTCACTACCGCCACTGCTCACTGAGTCGTTGTTCCAGCTCCAGTTGACGCTGCCCCCGCTATCGACATCGATGTCTGGGCTGGAGATATGGCTGCTGCCGGGCGAGGTCGGGTGGTGCAGACCCTTCGCGTGCGCCTGCGCGATGGTCAGGTTGTAGTTGGGATGGAAGGCGTAGACCAGCCCGCCAGCGACGGCTGCCGCCCCCAGGATGGTCGCGCCGTCGAGAGCAACCCCCAGCCCGACCGCCTGCGGCGTGGTGTCCCAGTTGGTGTTTACGTTCAGCCGCAGGGAGGCGGTGGTGTTGCGCAGCCACTCTAGGTAGGCGTCTTTGATTGGCGCCTCATCGCTCTTGCTCGCGATGCGATGGACCCAGATGCCGATGATCACGATCTCGATGGCCAGAAACAGGAACTTATGACCCTGCGCCATGGCGAGCAGGATGCGAATCAGGCCGATGCTGAGCAGGAACAGTCCGCCCAGCCACACCGCGCTGTACACGCGGTTGCGGTTTTCGTCGCTGCGGATCATGCCGGCGGCGCGCAGCTCTTTTTCGAGCTCGGACTTGTAGGCGCGAGCCGTGGCCTGCGCTTCGGCTTTGATCGTGGCGGCTTCGACTTCGTCGCCTTCCTTGGGCCGAATCGCCAGCAAGAACTGCGACAGGATGGGATGCGCCGGCGTGCTGGGGTCGAGTGACCACAAGAACTGCTTGGGCTTCTCCGGCACCGGCTTGAGCGCGCCGCAGGAGTGGGCCATGGCAATCAGGGTCTCGGTCACGCCGACCAGGCCGCGCTGCAGATAGGCGATGGTGTAGTACTGCTCCTGCGTCGGCACTTGGCCAATCCGCAGCATGGCGCCGCCGGGGGGCATCGACTTGCTATCCAGGCGCATGCCGTAACTGCGCCGCAGCGTCGAGAGCAGCAGCAGACCGGCGATGGAAAAGACGGCGTAGATGAACAGAAACTCAAACCCCGACCGAATGTTGAAGGGGTAGAAGTCGAATAGTTCAAGCATCGCGGGCTCCCATGGGGTGGTGCGTACGTGCAGGACTCTGGCCGCGGGGACGGCTAGCCATGGCTCTGTTCCAATTGATCGACGTCATGAACTGCGGCGTCGAGAAGCTGGGTCAGTGTGGCAAGCGCCGCGGCTGGGGCTTCCTTGATCTTCGACAGCGGCGCGACATCGATGCTGTACAGCTTGCCGGCGGCAGCGATGACTTGCTCTAGCGGCTCGCCGCACTCAACGCGGCGCAGCAGCAGCAGGCCATGCAGCGGGGCACGCGCTTGTCGCAGCTTGCGCAGCACCGGCGACACCATCTCGGCAGGCTGACCGAGCGTATCGGTGACGACCCGGCGCAGGCGGATCTGCGTCTCGCGGAGCTCTTGCTCGATGCGCAGCCGGCGATGGCGATCCGAGATGCTGAGTCCCGAAAACGGATCTTCACCATGCAGCAGGGTGTGGCTGTGACGGATGCCGTCGTACAAGAGCGGGAAGACGTCGGCAGCGCGCGGGATTTCCTTGCTGGTGAGGATCATCGGCTCGACCCGAATGGCGTAGCGGGCGAGGGCCAGTGGCGTGGCGATGGTCGCCAGGCGTTCGGGCGCGGCGCTCTTGACCACGATCATGATCTCGATATCGCTGTGACCGGGGCGGAAGTCACCGCGCACTGCGCTGCCAAACACCAGGAGGGCTTGAAGCTCGTCACCCAACGCGGCGATGAGTGCCTTCTCTAGCTCCTCCAGACGGGGACCGACACTTGGCGGCAGCGTCGCGAACAGCTCCTGCTTGCTCTTCTGGCTCATGGACTCCTCATGGGGCGCTCGGAGTTCGGCTCACCGCTGGGTCGGGCCGGGCTCGGGCGGGTGAAAAAGTGCACGCGCGATCGTCGTCCCGGCGCCTTGACCACCCAGGTCCGGCTGCCGTCTTCGGTGATGACGCGATGGACATACGGTGCAAAGCGCGGTCGCGCACCGGCTTCGCTATCCGCAAAGCGCGCGCGCAGGCTCATTAGATCGTAGCGCGCAGCGTTTCGCAGTGTGGGGTGCGAAAGAAGCTGCGTGGCGACTCGCCAGGCATCAACCACAGTGGGCAAGCGCTCAGCAGGTGCATGCTCGCGCAGTACCGCCAGCGCAAGTGTGTACAGATCGATCTGCTGGCGGCTGGTCTGCGCTCGTAGGCGGGGCAGGCAGTCGCTGACTTCGTCGGCGCGCTTGTGACAGAGCACGCTGCGGCTGCGCGCGAGATCTTCGCTGCGCCACGCCTGCCCATCTGTCCCAGTCGTCGAGGTCAGCAGCTGGGCTAGGCTTGCCTGCTGTTCGGCGAGGTGGTGCGCGCGCTCGCCGGCCAAGACTGGAGGTGAGACCTCAGCATGGCGGGTTCCTGCGCGTTCGGTGGGGGCCTCTGAGTCGTCTCTGCGCGACGGTGTGGCAGGCTCGTGCTGGGTTCGCCGGGCGATGTCGAGCTCGCCCTTTAGCTCGGCCCAGGGCGGATAGCGGCCATCGCGTTCCAGGATGATGGGAAGTGGCCCGCGTATACGCACAAGTTCGGCCAAAAGCTGCCACACAGCCGGGGGTGTGGGATGGCAGTGGGTATCGACATAAAACCCCTCGCGCCAGGCGCCTCCGGCCATATGGACCATGGCAACGCGGCTCAAGGGATAGCTACGCAGCAGGGTTAGTGGGTCTTGCCCGCTGTTTGTGGCGTTTGCGTAGATGTTGGCGATATCCAGCAAAAGGTCGCAGCCGGTGGCGGCAACGATCTCGTGGAAGAAGCTGCCTTCGTCCATTTCGTCGTCGGACCAGCGCAGCGTCCAAGCCGGGTTTTCGAGGAGAAATGGCACATCCGGCAGGTGACGTCGGACCCGGCCCAGGTTGCGGGCGACGACGGAGACCGCAGTGCGAGAGAGCGGCAGCTGCGTCAGGTGGCCAATCTCGCGACGCCGGCCGCGAGTAAACGCGACATGTTCGCTGATAAGCGGTGCGCGCAGCTGGCGGCAAAGCGCGCCGAGTCGCCGGGCATGGTCCTCATCGATGCCATCGGCGCTGCCCAGCGACAGCTTGATGCCGTGCGGCAGGACAGGCCAGATCTCGGCCAAGCCCTGCACCTCGCGCAGCATCGGCTCGGATGCAAAGCAGGACTCCGCGATGATCTCGACGAAGTCCACCGCGCTCGGCGCCGTGAGCAGGGACGCAGCAAGCTCTCGCCTATAGCCGAGTCCTACTCCCGCAAGCGCACTCTCTGCCACGGTCCCCAATCTATCACACTCGCCCCCTGGTCAGACGCGGGTACACGTCGAGCTAGGGGGCACGTACGCGATGGGGAAGCGGCGTCTCGTGCCGGCGCGCGGTCGGATGAAAGAACTGGGCGACCGCGCC
>DAORCZ010000983.1:0-3429 GCA_035345735.1 Pseudomonadota bacterium
CGTCGGTCTAGGCAAGACCATGAACACCCAGGATGTTCTCGAAGGGCGGATGATTGTCGAGATCGGCGTCGCGGCGGTGCGGCCGGCTGAGTTCATCGTCCTCCGCTTCACTCACAAACTGCAGGAGGGCTAAGCGATGGCACTCAGCAAATCGGAAATTAAGACCGCATATCCGCTTCCCACTTACAACTACCGCGTCGAGATCGCTGGTGTCGCCATCGGCTTTTCGGAAGTCTCGGGACTTAGCATCTCGCGCGAAACCACCACGTACAAAGAGAGCCCGACGGCAAGTGGCGTCGTCGGCCCGGTGGTGATGAACATGCCCTCGCAGCGCGGCGGGGCCAGTGTCTCTTTGAAGAAGGGTCTGGTGAAGACGACCAGCGTCGCCACGCTGTACAGCTGGATCAACTCCATCCAGCTCAACCAGGTCGAAAAGAAGGACATCTATGTCCGGCTCTGCGACGAAAGTGGCAACGCAGTGATCAGCTGGAAGGTGGTCAACGCCTTCCCCAAGAAGCTCGATGCGCCGAGCTTCTCGGCTAGCTCGAATGACGCGGCCATCGAGAGCATGGAGCTCATGGCGGACGCGATCTTCATCGAAGAGACCTAGGCGGAGACCCCGAGATGGCTCAGTCCGTGTCGTATCAGAAGGTCGGCTACCCACTGCCGCTCTACAACTTCCGCGTCACCGTGGACTCGACGGCGATCAGCTTTGTCGAGGTGTCGGGCATCGAGGTGGAATACGACCATGTCACGTATCGGCACGGGCTGAGCTATCTGGAAGGGGAAGACATCCAGACCTTCAACCGCAGTCCGTTTATCAAGATTTCTTGTCGGCGCGGCACCATCCTGGGCGCCAAACCGACCTTCCTATATGACTGGCTGACCGCGCGCGATCTGCGACCGATGGAGATCAGCCTGTGCGATGAGCAGGGCCAGGCAGTGTTCAGCTGGAAGATCGCCGCCGCCGTCCCAGTCAGCTTGAAGGCGCCGACCTTCAGCGCCAGCACCACCGACGTCGCCATCGACACACTGGAGCTACAAGCCAAGGGGGTCACCGTTGCCAAGCAAGTGTGAAACCCGATGGGCACAGGAGCAGGAGGGGCGACGATGAGCCTGACTTCGGAGCTCTATTTAGGATTCCGTTTTGGGGTCTATTTCTTTGCCCTGGGCGTGATTCCCAACCCGCTGGACATCCGCTTCCGCAAGGTCAGCGGGCTGACCAGCACGGTGAAGACGATGCCGATTTCCGAAGGTGGTCAGAACCTGTACACGCAGCAGGTTCCAACCGGAATCGAGCACGGGAATCTAGTCCTAGAGCGCGGCATGGTCGTCGGCTCGCCGCTCAACATCGAGTTCAACGTGGCGATGTCGCTGTTCAGCTTCGCGCCTTCGAACGTGCTGGTGACTCTGTTTAACGACTCGAAGATTCCGGTCGCGGCCTGGCTGTTCATGAAGGCCTACCCAGTGCGCTGGTCGACGTCGGACTTGGATGCCGAATCGAAGTCGCTGGTCATCGACACCCTAGAGCTGGCCTATGCCCGGCAGCAGATCGTGAGGATCTGAGATGCCTGTCGAGATCCGCGAGCTGGTCATTCGTGCCGTCGCCCAGAGCGAAGGGACGCGGACCCCATTGACGAGTGGCAACCGCACTCCCGGCGAGGCTGATCAGGCGATCGTCGAGGCCGCAGTGCGCGAAGTGCTGCGAATCCTCAAGACCGCGAGGGAGCGCTAAGCATGGGCCTGTCCAGTCTGTTTAAGCTCGAAAAGCTGACGATCACCGCCTACAAGACGTCGGCGCGGTCGGGGTTTGGCACGTCGTTCGAGGCGATGTTCAATCCTTCGAGCTACTCGCAGACCTATGCCATCGAGTGGAAGCGCAAGCAGGGCATCAACGACAGCGGGGCGGAGCTGGAATACACTCTCAGCAATCCGGCTGAGCTCAAGCTGAACCTGATCTTCGACGGAACCGGCGTCGATGACTACGGCCTGGTGAGCTGGGCGGCCAAGACCGTGTCGGAGCGCGTGCAGGAGTTCCTGGACGTCGCCTACACCTACCAGGGCTCGCTGCACGAGCCGGCGTATCTGCTGGTCGAGTGGGGGGATCTCAGCTTCAGCTGCCGCCTCTCTTCCGTGGACATCAGGTACACGGCGTTCGACCGCGATGGCACGCCGCTCCGCGCCGAGCTTGATGTGGCGCTGCTCAGCGACATCGCACTCGACAAACTGGCCAAGGAGGCGGGCAAGACCTCGCCCGATCTGACGCACGCCCGCACCGTCAAGCACGGCGACACGCTGCCGCTCCTGGCCAAAGAGATCTACGGCTCGGCTGAGCACTACCTGGATATCGCGCGCTTCAATGGGCTCGACCATTTTCGTCAGCTGACGCCCGGGCAAGAGCTGCTCTTCCCGCCGCTCGCCACCTTTGCCCGTCAGAAAAAGGGAGGAGCGTAGCGCGCCATGCCGGTCGTCACGCCCACCCTGGTCAGCGCGGGAAGCAAGATGCCCGCGACCTACCAGCTCCTATCGATCGACATCCAAAAGGAAGTCGATCGCATCCCGCAGGCCGAGATCCGCGTCATCGATGGCAGTGCCAGCTTGCGGACGTTTGCGGTCAGTGATTCCAGCTTCTTTGTGCCGGGCAACGCGCTAGAGATCTCGCTGCGCTACGAGGGCGAATCAGACACGCTGGTCTTCTCCGGCATCATCGTGCGGCACGGCATCGAGGTCGGCCGCGGTGGGTCGCTGCTGTCGGTGATCGTCAAGGACCCGGCGATCTCGCTCACCGGCCTGCGCAAGAGCGCGGTGTTTTCCGACATGGACGACGCCGCGATCATCAAGAAGCTGCTCGAAGGCACCGAGGTCAGCGCCGGCACGTTCGAAAAGACGCCGCCCAAGCACAGCAACATGGTGCAGTTTCACTGCACGGCCTGGGACTTCATCCTGTCGCGCGCCGATGCCCTGGGCTTGGCGGTCGTCGTCGAAGCGGGCGTGCTGTCGCTCAAGAAAAAAGCGCTGGCCGGCTCGGCCGTCTCGACCTTCGAGTACGGCATCAACCCGCTCTACGAATTCGAGCTGGAAGTCGATGCCGCTTCGCAGCTGGCAGCCATCGAGAGTGTCGCTTGGGACCCCGCTACGCAGGCGCTGAGCACGGCGGTCAAGGCGACGAGCGTGACCCTGGCTCCCGGCAATCTCGACGGCGCGACGCTGGCCAGCAGCCTGGGCAACAGCAGCCGCACGCTGAATCACGGGGTGCCGGTGGTCGCCGACGAGCTGCAAGCCTGGGCCGATGGCCAGCTGGCGCGCAATCGTTTGGCGATGCTGCGCGGGCGCATCTCGGTCCCGGGTCTTTCCTCGCTGAAGCTCCTTGATGTGATCGAAATCGCCGGCATGGGCGACCGTTTCAACGGCCAGGCGCTGATCACGGGG
>DAORCZ010000984.1:0-3426 GCA_035345735.1 Pseudomonadota bacterium
CGCTTCACGCTGCAGCTGACCGGCGCGGGATCGCAAACCTACGGCTGGGGCACGCTGGGTCTGCGCTACTGGCTGCGCGGCAATGGCGGTCCGGGCACGCTGATCCTCGACTCTGGCGTCGGCGGCGTGTTCCTCAACGACAGCTGCTGGAGCATCTCGCAAGACACCTCGGCCTGCTCGCGCAGCGTCCTTTATAACGCGGCGGCCTCGTCGGCCGGCCCGATGGCCAGCATCGGTCTCGACGCGCGCTTCTAGGCCGGACGCTCGGCCCCGACAGCTTCGAGCTCGGCGGCTTGGCTCTGCGCGGCTTCCCAGGCGGGGGGTGGCGGCGGCGTATAGGGCGAAAGCCGCGCCCCGGCGAGGGCAGCCCCCGAAAGCAGACGGCACAGCGGCCGCAGCACCGCCGATAGCTGGGCAGCCTGCCGTAGCTCGTCCTGCAGCACGGCATCGATCCCGCCGCATACGCCAAGCAGGAACAAGCACAGCAGGATCGATCCGACCCCAGCGACGAAAAACAGGCCGATCGAGACGTAGGGGTCGTGCAGCCCCAGCGTACCGAGCAGCCAGGTGATGGCGCTGAAGCAGGCGAAGTTGCAGGCCGCCGCCAGCGCCGGAGCGAACAGCGTGCCGCGCAGCGAGACCTGCAGCCGAACGATCGTCAGGTGATTGACCGACCAGGCGAGTACGCACTTGAGGACAAGCGCGCTCAGGGCCGCGAGATAAATACCTATAAACTGGAACCGCTGCACGAACAGCCACATCAGCCCCAGGCGCAGCGCCTGCTCGACGAGCATGATGAACATCGTGGTGCCGGTGCGCCCCGCCCCAAGCTGCAGCGAGTCGGTCAGCCAGGCCCAAGGCAGGAGAAGTCCGGATAGCGAGGCGAGCACTAAATATTTCTCCGCAACCGCCCACTGCCCGCCCAGCGCGCCTGTCACATAGAAGCCGCCGGTCGACAGCAAAAGCGAAAACACCGTTACCGAAAACAGCGTCCCGAGCTGCAGATAGCGGCCCAGGTAGTACTGGACGAGCGCTTTTTTGCCGTTGCTCAGCGCCTCGGATACGGCCGGCACGGCGCTCTGGTAGAAGCTCCAGGCGAAGAAATAAAGAAACGTCAGGCGGTTGTGCAGCAGGTCGCGGATGCCGAGCCAGGTTGGGAAGTCGCGCAGCCAGCGGATGATGATCAGCGACTCGAGAAACGACGTCAGACGGAACGGCTCTTGTCCAAGCGTCAGCTTGAAGCCAAACCACAGCTGACGGCGCGCGGTGTCGGAGCCGAACTGGGCCAGGAAAAGCGCCCGCACCGGCAGGCCCAGCCGCGACAGCGCGAAGAGCCCCATGAACATCACGACGAGCGAGGTCGCAAAGCCACCGATGCCCATGCCCAGCGCGGCGCCGTGGGCCTCGCCCAGCGACGGGTTGGCCGCGCCGTAGGCACGAAAGAACAGGATGAAGGGCACGGGCAAAAGGAAGCTCAGCAGGCGCGACTCCAGGAAGTCGAGCAGGTTGTAGTAGTCAAAGCGCTGCATCGCCTGACACAGGAACTTGCCGACGGCGGGGAAGGCGGGCTGCAAGGTGCCGGCGTACAGAAGGACAAACGGCGCGTAGATGGCGTAGCTCGAAAGCGGCAGGTAGCCCAGGGCCAGCCCGACGAGCAGCGAGGCTTCGATGAGCCGCGAGAACATCTGAAACCAGATGTAGAACTGCACGTCGGAAAGCGCGCGCTCTTGCACGCTGGGATCGGGGTTGGCGCGGTGCTCGGCGAAGTACTTCACAAACGCGGTCTGCGTGCCGAGGTCAAAGGTCATCCACAGGATGTAGAGGGCGTCGGTGGTGGTGCGCCACAGGCCATCCGCTTCGGGAAACGGCTGCACGCGACGAGCCAGCACCGACTGCAGCGCAAAGTACGGCCCGATGAGGACCAGCATGTTGGCGAGGAGCGTCAAGAGGCCGGCCAAGGGGCGCGCGAACGGCAGGATGCGACCGGCGGCCGGGTTATCGCTCTTGGCGTTCCCGTCGCCTTCGTGGACCCGGCGAGCATTGGCCACCGCCTGCAGGAAGTGACGCGCGGTCGAAGGCTGCCCGGCTCCGCGACGACGGGCCAGGCGATACAGCAGCCAAAAGAGCAGCCAGCTGAAAAGCAGGCCGGCGACGACCAGCCCCTGCGTGCGCGGCGTCGGCAGCGGCGAGTGAGCAAATGCGGCGAAGCGCTGCGGCGGCTGCCCCACGGCTTGACTGGCCGCGACGTACAGGAGGTAGTTCAGATAAGACCAGCGCAGGAGCCGGGCGCCCGGCGCATCCAGCGTCTCCGTCGTCGTGGAAAATGCCAATAGGACCTCGCCCGGACGGACGACGATGAGCGGGACACCACCTTCGCCCCGCAGCAGGATCTGGGCTTTGCCGGCCGCCTCGGCGCGCTGCCAGTCGGCGGGGAGCGGCAGCGGCAGGAAGGCCACTGGGGCGCTCTGCCAGTTGATGTCGCAGAGTCCAGCCGATCGCGCACTGCAGGCCGGGGCGCTGACCGCAAGCGGCGTCCCGCTGTGGGCTGGTGGGGGGCCCGATCCATCGAGGAGCACCCAGCGGGCACCCGACGGAGCCACCAGGGAAAAGCGCTCCGCCATCGCCGAGGCGAGAGCGGGAGCGGGAGCGGGAACGGCTGCCGAAGCGGGCCTAGCCGGGGCCAGCGCCGCGCTGGCCGAGGGGACTGCAGCGACGGGCGCTGCCGGGGCTGGCGCAGCAGCCAGCGCGATCAGAACCAGCCAGGGAGCAAGCATCGAGTGAGCTTATCACCGCCGAACCGCGCACTCCGACGATTCCCGGACGAGGAGCGCGGCGGCATGGGCGCTGCGATGCCGGACTAACGAACAGGGATTGAACCGAGGGAGTGAGGGCCGCGACGGGGCGAACGACAGGACGGACAGGACGGACAGGACGATCAGCCAGACAGCCAGCCGAAGAGCTTCTTGGCTCCGCCGGCGATGGCGCTGCCGGCACCACGTGCCAGGTTGCCAGCTCCGCTGATCACCGATGAGGCGCCGTTGCGAAGCGCGCTGCCAGCCGAGCTTAGGCCGCCGCTGATCATGCTGCCGGCCGCGCCTAGGCCGCCGCTGATCATGTGGCCGGCTGAGCTGGCCAAGTTGCCCGCGCCGCGCCCCAGGGCTTTGGCGCCTTCCCAGGCCCCAGCGACGGCGACGTTGCCCAAGCCGCCCACCATGCCCAGCGCGCCGATCGG
This sequence comes from Pseudomonadota bacterium, assembly GCA_035345735.1. Taxonomy (GTDB): domain Bacteria; phylum Myxococcota_A; class Polyangia; order Palsa-1104; family JAEUJZ01; genus JAEUJZ01. Next base: position 3,233 of record DAORCZ010000984.1, read on the forward strand.
CCCTAGCTCGCGAGCCGTGTTGATGGCGCTGCCGATGCCGCCGATGGCCTCGCGGCCGGTGTTGGCCAGCCAGCGCCCCGCACCCATCGCCCCCTGGGCAATGCCGCGCCCGGCGTCACCGAGCGAGTGCCAGTTCGACGCGCCCTGCACAAAGTTCGAGATGCCCTGCCCGGCCTCGCTGGCCTTGCCTCCGG